>JACSRJ010000088.1 GCA_014879835.1 Anaerolinea sp. | reverse complement strand
GTCGGCGTGGGAGTGACGCTTGGTGGAGGCACGATGACCCCATCGGGAGTCTCTTGCGCGCCGCCATCTTGCCCAGTGAGAAGGGGATTTTCAAGGGCGCTTTCAGTCACCGCAAGGGGCGTTGAATCGCCACCTAAAAGGGCAAGGGCCGCATCTGGGTTGGGGTTGGCCGTGGGCAGGGTATCAAGGCTGTAAACCCTTGTCGGGCGGAGAGCCTCAAACAAAGGGACGCGGTTGATCCAGATCACCTGTTCATTAGCCGGAAGTCCCCGAAACCACGCCGGAATCACAATGAGGGCAAAAAGAGTCAAACTGGCGAAAAGCAGCATCGCCACCCCAACCATCGCCAGTGACCATTTGATGAAGCTCATGAAGCGCGCTTGGCGAAGCTCATCAAGGGCAGTAGGCGCTTGGGCCGATTCGTCATACATCTCGTACTGTCGCCGCAGATATTCCCGTTCCAGACGGCGGCGTTCTTTGGCTCGTTCAGTCATATCAGATTCATATTCCAATACGGTTATGGAGCGCCATGATAGCCGTTTTGGGGGGAGGTTGCAACTGAGAAGGGGATGAGTAGAAAAGGGCAGATGGGGGATGCCCCCCATCCGCTGTGGACGCTGTGCGATTCCCTTGTCCAGTGCTTAGCGCAGTGCAGTTTTGAGTCCGAGGCTTTCTCGATACCATGTGATGGTCTGGGTCAACCCCTCGCGGAAGGGTGTGCTGGACTCAAAGCCAAACCAGTCTTTTGCCCGTTGTGTGTCCAACTTGCGTCGAGGTTGGCCATTGGGTTTGCTGGTGTCCCACACCAGACGCCCTTTGAACCCGGTCAGTTCGGCGATCAATTCGACAAGGTCTTTGATGCTGATCTCAAAGGCACTGCCAATATTGACGGGTTCACTGGTGTTGAGCCGTTCAGCCGCAAGGCAGATTGCCCTTGCCGCATCCTCTACATACAAAAACTCACGGGTGGGGCTGCCGTCCCCCCAGACCTCAATGTGATCATCTCCACGCTGCTGCGCCTCCACACACTTACGAATCAAAGCGGGAATCACATGGCTGGATCGGGGATCAAAGTTATCGTTGGGGCCATAGAGGTTGGTGGGCATCACAAAAACACTGTTAAAACCATACTGCTGGCGATAGGCCTGACTTTGAACCAGCAGCATTTTCTTGGCAAGGCCATACGGAGCGTTCGTCTCCTCTGGGTAACCGTCCCATAGGTTTTCCTCCCGGAAGGGGATCGGGGTGATCTTGGGATAAGCGCAGATTGTCCCTACCGCGACGAACTTCTCCACCCTTGCTAACCACGATTCGTGAAACAGTCCCACCCCCATGGTCAGATTATCGTAAAAAAACTCTGCGGGGCGCTCACGATTTGCGCCGATTCCACCGACCTTCGCCGCCATATGAATAACCATCTGGGGTTGAAGATCTGCCAAGGCACGGCGAGTCGCCTCGATATCTCGCAGATCATACTGGCTGCTGCCGGGGGCGAACACTTCAGCCCCCATTTGACGAAGATCACGCACTACATAACGACCGAGGAAGCCAGTTCCCCCAGTCACCCAGACCCGTTTTGCCTGCCAGAATGCGCTCATAAATGGAGGCTCCTCATGAAACAACGATAAGCGGAGAGATTATCCCCAGTGAACCCTGACTGCCACTAATAAGCGATAAATCTTTGCCCAGTAGAACGTGAGAATATTTACCCTGATGACTCAACGGTTGAGCCGCCAAGCGAGGGCACGGCGCTCGATTCGGGCGACGATTTCGTACAGCCCCAGTGCCAGAAGGGTCAGGGTGAAGACTGCTACCAAAACCCCTGCTGCATTGTACACATAGCGTGAAGAATAGATGAGAAAACCCAACCCTGCTTGTGAGGCGAAGGCCTCACCCACTACCGCCCCCACGACCGCAAGGGTGGCGCTCACTTTGAGACCACCAAAGAGGACGGGCAGTGCCCCCGGAAACTCCAACTTAGTGAACATCTGCCATCGGGTTGCGGTGAGTGAGCGCATCAGAGCGTGTAGATCGGGGTCAATGCTCCGCATCCCCACCATCGTGCTGACGAGCATCGGAAAGAACACGATCAACCCGCAGATGACGGCATTGGTGGGAATGCCGGGCCCAAAAAAACGGATCAAGATAGGCGCGATGGCGATCATGGGCACAGCCTGAAAACCCACCACATACGGCCCTAACAACCCTTCCAGCAGCCGAGAGCGGGCAATCCCATAACCCAGACCAAAGGCACAAATAACGCCCCCCCCAAACCCCAACATAATCTCAAGCACAGTGACCCCAACATGCCGTACCAAGGTCCCATTGCTGATCATCTTGAGTAGTTCCTCACCCACCGCCTGAGGGGAAGCAAACAGAAATGCGGCATTCTGATCGTCTCTGGTGGCAGCATACCACCCCCCAAGGATGATGATCGCGGTGAAGACCGCCAACCAGCGACGTGAGGGTGCAGCACGCCACAGTGAACGCGATTCCACGCTGGCCGCTGGGGCTGCTTCGTGGGTTGGTGATTTATCGCCCACTGTGGATGCTGGAGAAATCAACGGTTGCATCTCGTCTTATCCTGACCAACCTGATCCCAATACTTCAAGGTGATTTGAGGGTGCACAAATGGATTGTGGAGGATTATAAAGCCCATGGGCTGATACGCACAGGAAAAATACCCACACCCCCCCTCTGACTTCGGGCCCTGATCTTTCGCCATTGATTCCCTTAAACATGTTCGTGCGGTATGATCACCTTCCCCAGAAAGGAAAAAAGATGACTCATACTGTTCAAGAACTGGTCGCGCCCTATCCAGTGGTGATCGAGGTTCGGATCGCGTGGGGTGAGATGGACGCCTTTCAACACGTGAACAATGTTGTTTACTTTCGCTACTTCGAGAGTGTTCGCATCGCCTACAGTGAACGGATCGCCTTTATGGAGTATATGAACGAGACTGGAATTGGCCCCATCCTCGGCGCATCCTCATGCCGCTTCAAGATGCCCCTCACGTATCCTGACACGATCTCAGTGGGGGCCCGGGTACCAAAAATCGATAAAGATCGGTTTACCATGGAATACATTATTGTCAGTCACAGCGCCCGCAAGGTGGCCGCGACTGGGGATGGGGTGATCGTCTCTTATGATTACCGCCAGCACAAAAAGGTGGACTTACCAGAAGTCCTGATCGCCCGGATGCTGGCACTGGAGGGGATGGACCCCTCCATGCCGCCTGATCTCAAACACGGTCACTAAATGGTTTGGTCAGGGGATCAATTGCGCGGGTTGGGCAGAGATTCCCCCAGAAAATGCCGAATGGCGAGGGCCGTCGCCTGTGGCTGCTCAAACATGGGCATGTGCCCAGAATTCTCAATGGTGATGAGGACGGCATTGGGGATTGCCCCCGCCATGGCCTCCGCCCGGTTAAGGGGCACGATCTGATCCTTATCTCCAGCGATGATCGCAGTAGGCACGGTGATCTGGGGCAGGGTCGCGCTCAGATCAGGCCGGGATGCCATCCCTCGTAGTGCTCCCACAATACCAATGGCTTTGGCGCTCAGAATCATCTGACGAGTCACTTCTAGAAATGGCTCAGCAGTGTCTATGTCAGGGGCAAACAGGCGTGGCATAAGCGATTCTACCAGCACCTTAGCGCCACCGTTGAACACCTGATCCGCTGTTTTTTCCCGTCCCTGTCGCACTTCTTGGGTATCGGCCCAAGCGTGGGTGCAAACTAAACCCAGCGCTGAGATCCGTTCGGGTGCCAGTTGCCACAAAGCAAGAGCGACATAGCCACCCATACTGTGACCAAAAATACCTGCTTTAGGGATGTTAAGGCTGTCCATCAGGGCAAGGATATCGCGGGCTGCGGTTTCCATGTGATAGGTGCCTTCAAAGATGGGGCTGCTGCCGAAACCACGAAAGTCCGGGGTGATGACTCGGTAGTGATCACTGAGGGCACGCGCTTGCTCATCCCAGAGGGCGTGGTCAAAGGGGAAACCGTGAAGCAGGATCAGTGGCGTGCCCTGTCCCTGTTCGTTATAATGCAAAATGCTTGGGTGAGATGTCATAACACCTTTCGAGTTATCATCGATCCTTTCCACTGAGGAAATTCTACCACACCGTGAAGTTATTAATCGCTGCTTCTGTGCATCATCCTGAAGTGCTTGCCCGTTTCAGGGCACAGCAGCCGGCCCAGAGCCTCGATCCGATCTTCCCACCCTCTCAAAATACCTATTTTTGGGTGAAGGGGCTGCGCCAGACTGGGCATGAAGTTGAGGGATTCATCCGCAACCAGCCCTTGATCGGGCTTTTGGGGGCACGCCGCAGTGCACGTTTTAAAGGGCTGCGCCTGCTTGAGCGCGTGGTGGCGGTGATCAACAGCCGGGTGCCACGCTTCAACCCGGACTATGCTGCGCGAAACCGCCGTCTGATCGCCCATGCGGAGCGCTTCCACCCCGATGCACTTCTCCTTTCAGGCGGCAATCAGGTAATCTACCCAGAGACTCTGGCTTCACTCAAAAAGCGCTGGGGATGTAAGATCGTCTACCTGAGTGGGGTCTCGCCGATTGTGTTCTCCAATGCGCTGGAGCGGGCCGCCGCACCCCTTTACGATTTGGTAGTGGTTAACGATTTTTATCACGGCGTTCAGTGGCTGGAATTGGGCGCAAAACAAATGGAAGCGCTGCCCCTCTCCGCCTGTGATCCCGAATTTCATCAGCCTGCTAACCTCACCCCGGAAGAACAGCACGCTTTTGGCTGTGACATCGGTTTTGTGGGTACGCTCGTCCCAGAAAACCTATACCGTGATCGGGTAGAAGCGCTTCGGGTAGTGCGCGATCTGGGATTGGGGGTATGGAGTATTCATGGCATCCCCCCTGAACTTAAGGAGAATTATCGCGGCGAGGCGCTCGGCGAAACCATGCTCCGGGTGTTGTGTGGCTCCAAAATTCAGATCAATCCCCACGGCACTTTTATGCGTTATGGGGGCAACATGCGCCTGTTTGAAGCTGCCGCCTGTGGGGTTTTTCAGATTGCGGACGATCTACCCGGCGTCCGCAAATGGTTTGAAGTTGGGCAAACCATTGAGGTTTACCACGACCCCGCCCATCTGCGCGCACAGGTGATCTATTACCTACAACACGAAGATGAGCGGGCCGCTATCGCCCACGCCGCACGGGAGCATGTGTTGAAACACCATACCTATGATCAGCGAATGCGTGCTTTAGGGGAACTGATCGCCGCTTTAAAATGAGCGCACAAATCCCCTTGTGGGCTAACGCAGCGGCTACTTACCGGGTTTGATGTCCTCGTTTGGGGTATCTTGAGCGGCTCTACTGAGGCAGTCCTCAATGCTCGCCATCAGCTCTTTGAGATTAAAAGGTTTGGGTAAAAAACGGGCCGCCCCGGACTCCATCGCTGCCTGAGTGGTTTCGTCACTGGCGTTGGCGCTCATCAGGATGATGGGTGCGTCGGGACGGGTTTGGCGGGCGATCTGTACCACCTCAAAACCGGTACCGTCACCAATTTCAAGGTCACTCAAGACCAAATCAAAGTGATGACGGGTGAGACGTTTGGTCGCTTTTGATAGGCTGCGCGCCCCGCGCACCTTGTAGCCCAAATCTTTAAGAATTTCCCGTACTGTGTCACGAAAAATGGCGTCATCTTCAACGACCAGAATCCGGACCGCATCTTTAGTGGCCATAAGAGGTTCTAGCATTCACCTTTCTGCAGGGTTGGGCATCACAATACGCATCGACAGGGTTCCGAGGATCAGCTCATCACCGTCTTTTAAATCCACAGGCTGACCCGCTGCAAGACGCTGCATGTTGACCATCGTGCCGTTGGCGCTGCCCAGATCCGTGATCGTTAATTTACCTTCTTGATACCGAATCAGCGCGTGCTCCCGCGATACGCCACGTTCGTGGCCGCCATAGGGCGTGAGATCAAAACGGGAGAAATCGGGGTTCGCAATATCCACCCGGCCGAGGACAATTTCAGTGCCCTCCTCAAACTCCAAGCGTTCTACCAACCCTCGTATCTGAAAACCCACGGAACGTCCCACTGCGGACAGCCCGCCTGTTTTGCGTTCTGTGCGCCGCCGAAGCTGCAAAATCTGGTCGATCTTGAGGTGAACGGTGCTGGATCGGGGATCAAAAAGCAGGGTGTTGCACTTCTCACATACCAGCGCATCATTCTTCAGGGTTGCGCCACATTTGGGACAGGTCTGGTTTGCCATTCCATAAATTCCTTGAGAGATGGGTTGCATAACCCACCTCTAACTCATCATAATCTACCCGCAATTGAGACAAGCAACTTGCCTATCGATATTGTACGAAGTTTTGCCCTTCTTGGACAAGGTGAAGTAAGGAACGTATGACAATCGCAATCATTGGCGCTGGTATCGCCGGGCTAACAGCCGCCTATACGTTGGTACAGGCGGGAATGAACGACGTTGTCCTTTTTGAAAAAAGTCCAGTTGTGGCCGGACGGGCTGCTACCCGCTGGTTTGATCTCCCCCGGGGGCGTGCTTTTGTTGATTATGGGGTGCAGTACTTCCGAACTGAAAGCCCCACCTTCTCTCGTTTGATATTGGAAAAGCTCCCCCGCGATACCCTTGTGGATGTTACCCATCCCGTATGGGTTTTTGATCGAGCGGGCACGCTCTCGCCCGGTGATGCCGCAACCAATACCCAAGAAAAATGGACTTATCGTGAAGGTGCTGCCGTGCTGGGTGAACTGATCACAGAGTCCGCACATCTGAGAATCCATACCCAAACATCCATCGGGATGCTTCAGTGGAAACAAGGACGCTATGCGCTCATCGATGAAGATGGCGGCGCACTGGGGGACTACGATGCTGTAATTGTGGCTGTCCCTTCAACACAGGCGGCTGATCTGATCGCCCTCAGCGCCATCCCTAATTTGGAGAAGATCACCCTTGAAGGGTCCCTGCGTCAGGCTGTTTACCGCCGCTGTATCACGATTACCCTAGGTTTTTTGCGTCCACTCCAAGCGCGTCCCTATTATGCGCTGGTGAACCCCACCCGTGACCACCCCATCTCGTGGATTGGTTTTGAACACCACAAACCGGGGCATCTGCCTGATGATTGTGCGGCTGTGGTGATCCAGATGGGCGGGGATTACAGCCTTTCCCATTGGGATTGGGGTAATTTTGAACTGCTCGCTACGATCACTGCACAGGCTTCAGAACTGCTCGGTGAGGATCTGCGTGAGTCCGATTTTGTGGATGTCCACAAGTGGAAACTATCACAACCGGATCGGTTAGCCTCAGAAAGCGCTGTGAATGGTGTTCTGCCCAGTTTGTGGTTTGCGGGCGATTATTTGCGAGGGGGAAGGGTGCATTTAGCCGCAGAGACCGGTGCAGCAGCAGCCGAGTCACTGCTCATCGGGTCACGCTGATTGCGACTCCCTGTGTGTCGATAGGTAGGTTGTAAGCCCGGACGGGGATTTGCGCCCGCTCAAATGCCTGAAGTCCGGCCCGCTGAAGAGTCTCTGGGCTGCTTTTGGTGAAGGCAATCAGGGCCGGCCCTATGCCAGTGAGAGTCACTGCGCCTGCGCCCGCTGAACGGAGGCTGGTGAGCACTTTTTCCCAGTCAGGGATCAGACCATAAAGGGGGGCACTTAGGCGATCCGGTTGGGTGACCGCATCCAGCAGCGCCAGATCCGCGGTGCGCAAAGCCTCCGCTGCGAGCGAAGCGCGCCCAATACGTGAAGCCAATGCCCCGCTGGCTTTGGGGTGGGTGATGTCCGGCAGTAGTTCTAGGGCGCGGGCCCGGTAGGCAGGCAGAGTCGGGGCAAAAAGCACCACCGAAAACGGCTTGGTCAGGGCAATCCCCCGATACAGGATCGGCTCCCCTGTGGCCGCAAGAGTCAGCCCCCCAAAGACAGCGCTGACCACTTCAATCGGGCGTTCTGCCAGCCCAAAGGCGATCTCCACCAACTTTTCACGCCGCATGGGAGCATCAAGCAGGTTGTTCGCCCCAAAAATCCCACCCACCAGCCATGCACTGCGATCTCCCAATCCCCGCTCCGGAGGGATGTTGGAGTGTCCACGGGCGTTTATGGGTGGGATAGGGAGTGCGGCTGCCTTAAAGACCGCCTCCACTGCGCGTAGGATGATCGCTTCGGACTCAGCAGGCAGATAACCCTGAACACCCGGCTTTCCCTCAGGTAGAAGACTCAGCTCAAGGGTATTGTGAAGTCCCAAAGCCAAAGCCAGACTGCCCCACCCCACACCCAGATCAGAGGTGGGTGCGGGGACAGTTACCGTTACCCGGCGCATGATAAACCCGTGTGTATAGGTGCCACCTTAGAGCGCAATCAGGTCGTGCAGGGCACGCACGGCCTCATTTGCTTCTTCGGCCCGAACCACCAGCGAAATGCTGTATTCCGATGATCCCTGAGCGATCACCAGTATGTTGATACCGCGATTGGAGAGCGCGCCACATACCCGCGCCGCAACCCCGGGCGTACCCCGCATCCCGGCCCCAACGGTGGTGATGATGACCACATCCTCACGGGCCCACACCCGATCCACGTCACCCCGCTCCAATTCGTGGCGCATCTCTTTTTTGATCCCGTCCAGCACAGTTGAGGTTTTGGATTGGGGCACGATGAAGCAGAAACTCTGCTCGCTGGAGGATTGTGAGATCAGCAGGACACTTACCCCAACCCGAGCCACAGCCATAAAGGTGCGCCCGGCAATACCCGGAACCCCGACCATGCCCCGCCCTTCGACCGAGACCAGACTCACATCACGGATGATGGTCACAGCTTTGACCGCACCCTGCGTGATCTCTGACTGCTGCTGGATGAGAGTACCCAGATGGGTGGGGTTGAAGGTGTTGCGCACCCGCACTGGCGCGCCTTTGTCGATCACCGGTTGGACGGTTTTAGGGTGCAGTACTTTGGCCCCAAAGTAGGCCAGTTCGCCCACTTCACCGTAACTTAGCACCGGGATCACCCGGGCCGTGGGCACGATGCGGGGGTCGGTGGTCATGATCCCGTCTACATCGGTATAAATCCACAGATCATCGGTATTGATGCAGGCTCCCAGAATGGCCGCGCTGTAATCGCTTGCCCCCCGCCCTAAGGTGGTGATGATCCCATCACGAGTCGCGCCGATGTAGCCAGTCACAATGGGGAAAGTGCCGTTATGCAGGTAGGGCAGCAGAAACTCGTTCACCCGCTGCTGGGTCTCATCCATGAAAGGCGCTGCATCTTGAAAGTTATCATCAGTGACGATGATCTCACTGGCGTCAATGGCGAGCGCCGCGTGACCTAGATCACGCAGATGGGCCGCCAGCAGACGGGCGCTGAAGCGTTCCCCAAACGACATGATCAAGTCCATCCCTCGCGGGGTGATCTCGCGCAGCACCGCAATGCTGTGGCACATGGCATTGAGGCTGTCCAGAAGGGTGTCAATATCCTCAACCAGCACTTTTTTGATCTTGTCATCCACTACCAGATGTTCGGCAGTTTCGACGTGGCGCACCCGGAGATCATTCACGATCCGAATATGCTCGTTGTCATCCCCAGTAGAAGCAGTACGAGCAGCCTGCTTAAGCAGATCGGTGACTCCGTTCATGGCGGAGACAACGGTCAAAATCCGGTGACCCTGTGCGGCATGTTCAACGATAATGCGTGCAACCTGAGCGATGGTGTCGTGGTTGCCCATAGATGTCCCGCCAAATTTCATGGTCACCATGCGGGGCGTGATGCGATTTTCCTCTGCACTCATGAGTGTGGAGCCATCCTCTTGATGACGTGGCGTCGATACGGGACTAAATCATACCGCATTTTGGGCTATATGGGCGATGGGCTTTGTGAGACTTGCCGGGAGCAGGATAAAAACCCCTTATCCACGCTGCCTAACAAAGATAGGGGGTTACACAAGGGCAGTTTGAGAGGTTCTTGACACCCTTCCCTTAAAAGCCTCCCCCTAAGAGGCCGTTTGAAAAGGGTAGGACTTGCGAAGATTGAACCTATTTGCCCCCTGTTTATCGAAAGGGACAGTTTGAGGGGGCTTCCCCCTCAAGAACCTTATTCCCCCCTTCTCCAAGCTGGAGAAGGGGGGAAGGGGGATGAGGGTAAGACCGAAACTAGCAGGTCAATCTTTTAGGATAACGCTGTAGGTCAGTGCTTGCCCCGAACCCTATCCCAAGCGGAGGATGGTTGCGATCAGCAGGGCCCCAACAGTGAGGTTATAGAGGATGATCGTCTGAATCTGCATCCTTCCCGAAATATCAACCGCCTCCGTCCCCCGTGAATCCTGTTTGGGGCGAATGAAGAAAAATAAGGGCAGGGCTGCCAAAGGCACGATCAGGGCCCACAAGGGGATCACCCCCGTCGCAAAGCTGATGATCAACAAAATCCCCGCTGCGATCACAAAACCATACATCATCACCTGCGCCGCATTTTTGCCGACCATAATCGCAGTGTTGTGCAGCTTGGCCGCCTTGTCCATTTCAAAGTCGCGCACTTGGTTGTAAAGCTGCCCGTAGACGGATACAAGGGTCATGGCCAGCGCCACCAGCCATACCCCGCCGGGTGTGTTGTGATAGGTGAAATAACCCGCCAAAAACAGCAGCCCACTGAGCATCAGCGAGTGAGATACAATGTCAGTCACAGGGTAGGCTTTGAGGCGCACCGGTTTCCATGAATAGAAATGCGAAAGTGCGAGATTCAGTGCCCCCACCGCAAATACATTCGTGCCCAAAAGGGCAAACATTCCCAATGAGGCCGCCGCAATCAGCCCTGAGGCGATCCAGCCTTCACGGGCGCTGATCTCACCGCAGGCGACGGGGTTGCGGGCCGCCCGTGCAGCCTCACGCGCATCATCGGGAGCATCCTCTATATCATTGATCATAAAAGCGTAAGCGCCGATCAGGATGTTGGCGATCAGGACGATGATCAAACGTCCGTCAAGGGTGCCTCCGGAGTTCCTCACTGCCAGAACCGCCCCAAAGACGGTCAGGGGAATGTAATAAGGCAGAAATTCCTGCCAGCGGGTCAGACGAAGCAGCCCGCGAAGTTTCGTATTGGTATCAGTTTGAGCGAGAGTCACAACTATCCTCCTAAAAGGTGGGCGCAGATCGGGTTCCTGCCACCCTCATCGATCACAATAACCCGCTGTCCATCCAATGGTTGCGGGGGCACAAGGACGCAACAAAATACCCCCCGATCAGCCGTGATCAGAGGGTATGGGGGCTACCCAAATGTGCAATTCGGATGCAGCCCTAGCCAGTGATAGGCACACTCAGCAGTGAGCCAGCCACGATGATCACATAAGGCGCGTAAATCCAGCCCGTTTGAGTCCCATAACGAACCTGTATCCATGTGTTGCTGCTGTTACGCCCCACCACATCAACCACTGTGCCCCATTCGATATACCCCAGATAGGGATAGGCCGTGCCGGGCCCGGTGCGCAGACGCAGCCCAGAAGTGAGCTTGCCACGCACCCCAGTCGGTTGAGGCACAGAGGGCGGGGTGATCTGGGCAAGAGGCAGACTCTGAATGGTGCCGGTCAAGAGCCGCAGATAGGCGCTTGATACCCATCCGCTCACGCCGCTTTGGGTGCTGATGGTTACCCACGAGCCATCATAGTTGCGCTGATTCATCTGAACCAACGTCCCGCGAGGGATAACGGTGATCCGCGTAAAGTTGATCCCCGGCCCAACGCGCACATTGAGGGCACTGGCGTAGTCCACCACCCCCGTGACGCCCGTGAGTCCGCCGGGGGGCTGAATGCCGCCGGGGTAAAGGATGGGCTGCTGACCATCGGCAGGCAGCCATGTGAGGAAGGTCACCCCTTCACCCTGATTCTGGAAGTATTCCAGACGGAAGGTATGACACCCAGCGGAGAGATTGACCGTTGTCTGATACGTAGTTACTGATTGTAAACGCCACGCATCAATGACCAGACTGCCATCAATGAATAAACGTCCGCCATCATCAACCGACATGATAAAGGTGGTGGGTCGTCCAAAACCGCATACTTGGCGCGTCCAGCGGGCGGAGAAGTTGACCCGCACCCCAGACTCCACGGGTTGGTTTGTCCACACCGCATTGATCCCGCTGCGCCCCTCAAACCGGGTGAAGCTGGGCAGCCCTGAAAGGCTCTGGTTGGAGAAATACTCCGCATACCAATCATTGCCGAGGACAGGTGGCCCAACCGCCAACTCATAACGCAGACGCACCGCGGCCTCACCAAAGCGGTGATAGTACTCTACCCGAAGGGTGTGCAGCCCACCGCCCAGACTCACATCAATGAGATAGGCCGTAAGGGGGTGGTCATACCACTGATCGATCACCAAAATATCGTCAATGAACAGACGTACCCCTTCTTTGCCGGCCAGTGTGAAGCGATACACCCCAGCATTAAAAGGTAAGGTTGCAGTCCAACGGGCACTGAAGTTATCAGCAAAAACCGCCGGATCGGGCGACCCTAAACCCCAGAAGTACTCGACCCCATATTCGAACCGGGTGAGCGCGGGCACACCCTGCAAAAAGGGGTTGTTGTAATACTGGGCCGTCCATGCCGAACTTTGGGTCTGTACCAGAGTCCACGAGACCGCGACCGTAGCATCACCCGCGGCCTGATAATAATCTACCCGAAGGGCATGATTGCCAGTGGTGAAGGTGTAGTTCACATAGTAGGTGGTGGGTGCCTGATCACGCCATGCATCAAGGATCAACTGCCCATTCACCCACAACCGCACCCCATCATCGGCGGTCACCGTGAAGCGGTAGGTACCGGCGTTCAGGTATTGGACTGTCTGCCAGCTTGCCGACCAGTATTGAGAGCCAATACCGGGCCCCGGCGAGTTGGGCCCCCAGTTAAACACGACCGCTGAATCGATCCGATAAAATACGGGCGTGCCAGAGAGGGTGGGATTATTGTAGTACGCGCCCGTCCAATTCGTTCCGGTGTCCGCATGAACGGATTGAAGGGGCGTGAACAATCCAAGCGCCAGCGCCACACAGGCGGCGATGGATAGGACGCGGGCGAATTTTCGGGACATGCGCCTGACTCCTCAGGTAGATCACAGTATCACTTTCTATTGTAGCCGCACTCTTGAGGGACACAACCTTCCCAAACCCGGCGGCTTTCAGGCGCAAAGTAGATGGGTGGGCGCGCTGGCGGTCCCCTGTACCTACTTCACCCAATAACACCCTGAAGCCCATGCTTTCAGACGTGGAGCGGGTTATCGCTCCACGATTAAGGGGCGAATCTTTGCCAGAATGCGGGCTGAATCCTCCGCACTGATAAACTCAAATAGCCGTTCCATATGGCGCAGAACCCCCGGTGCACGGCAAAAATTGCGCGAACGAACCACACTCTCAGCCGCGGCCGTCAGATGAGACGAGTCATCATCAAGGATCGCCAGCCCGCAGCGCGCCAGCCCCGCAGCATTGAGCGCATCAAAGCTGTAGGCATTTCGTTTGAGCAGGATGCCGGCGCTGTTTACTGCCGACAAAAAAGCATCCTTAGCAGGGCGGAGTTGTTTCTTTTTGAGGTTCACGATGCCCATGAGCAAGGCCGCATTGTGGTTGTTGGCGGGTGCATCAAAACGAATCGCGGTCTGGATGGCTGCATAGGCCGCGTCCCAATCCCCCTGACTCAGATAGGCTAAGGCGAGGGTGCAGCCCTTATAATTTTTACCCCGATGATAGCCAGTCTCCTCATCAAGGCGCAGTCCTTCTTCTAAATGCTGGATCGCTTCTTTGTACAACCCATCAGCCACCAGCGCCTCCGCCAGATTGCCTAAACGCCGTGAGACCTCCAGCATGTTTTCGAGTTCTCGGGCGATCTCCAAACCCTGATCATGAATGCGAATGCCCAGTGCCGGATCACCCAAAGCCACATAAATATTGCCCAAATTGCTGAGGATCATGCCTTCTGCGGCCATATCATCATGAGCTTTGGCAAATACCCGTGCCTCTTCATAGTATTCACGAGCGCGCTCAAACTGCCCCATTTGAGTGCAGCAAGTTCCAAGGGCAGAAAGAATCACCCCTTCGGAGCGCAAATCATCCTGATCTTGGGCGTTGGTAAGGGCAAGCTGAAAGTACTCTAGGGCGCGGTCGATCTGCCCAAGATTGATGTGACGATTGCCCAAATTGGTGAGCCACACCCCCTCGTTGCGTTTGTCGCCCATCTCACGCGCAAAGGCAAGCGCCTGCTCCTGATAGTGGACGGCCTTTTCCAGTTCTCCAATGACTGCATAGGCGCTGCCCAACTCACCCAGATTGACCTGTTCTAACGTCGGGTTTTTGAGGTGGCCAATAAGGCGTTCGCGCAGGGCGATCACCTGCCGATAGTGCCCCCAACGCATCAGGTATTCAAAGGAAATGTCCTGAAGCAGTTCGGCTGCACTGTCATAATCTTGAAGCTCACACAGGGCCTCAAATTCACTCAATTGAGGTTGAAGGTCGTCTATATTCGCCCATGAATGTTGAGCAGTGCGTTGGCTTTGATAATAGATCACAGCGCGGCGCAGCAGGGCATAACGGGTGAAGGGCATTTGTGCGCCTTCACCGGGGTCATCCGGGCTGCCTTGTGGAACTTCTGCAAGCAGCGCCAACTGATCACTTGGCTGGAGAAAATAATGCCCAAACTTGACTTGGAACAACTGGGGGTAACGGTTGTTCAGGTCTTGCAGGCGGCGCTCCGCCTCTAATGGTGAAAATCCCGGTTCAAAGGGGGCAAGCATATAGGCGAGGGCGCGAGGTGAAGCCGGGCGCTTAAACACTGCCAGAGTCTGGGAAATTTTACGCTCAAAAGGATCCAACATCGACAAAATATCAGACAGTGACGGTAGGAACATCGCTAGCCTCCACCCTTAAGGATATAACCGGGAAGGTACTTTTGTCTACGCTTGATCAGACAAATGTCAGCACGGATCTCAAAAACAGCGCTTCAACCCTGCCATTCGCAAATTTGCACAAATCTGTTGACGGCTTTCGGGAAGCGTGCTAATGTTATGGGCATGTACACAGTATGCGCGCACTCCATCAGCAAAACAGGCGGCAAAAAAACGTCCTTCTGAGGAAGGTTCGCTGCTGCCCAGTGGTTCACCCACACGAAACAGCCCTTCCTGAATATTCTGGAAGGGTTGTTTTTTTGCCTAACGCGCAGATTGATCCAGTACGGTAACATCCGATCCTGCTCTGTTGTATGTGTCTGAACCAAACAAAGGAGAAGCCCGATTATGCAAGCCACTTGTCCTGAGTGTGAAGCGGTTATCGATCTAGAGAAGCCGCTGCGTGGGGAAATCGTTTCCTGCCCCGATTGTGGGGTGGAGCTGGAAGTGATCTCCGTCAGCCCGCTTACCCTCGAACCCGCACCCATGGAACAGGAGGATTGGGGCGAGTGAGCGTGCCAGTACCTGCCTCAAATGGGGTGCGGGTGGGCGTGATCGCCTCTCGCATCCGGGTTGAAGAAAAACATCTGCTGGGGACTTTTGAAAAACGAGGGGTATCGGTCACCCTGATCAACGACGATGAGTTGATCCTGCCTGTAGGGGGTGCGCCTTTACCCTTTGATGTGATTTTGGAGCGCTCGGTCAGTACTTCACGAGGATTGTATGCCCTACGGATGCTGGAGACTGCTGGCAATCGCTGCATCAACAGCTTTCTCACGGCTAACACCTGCGCCGATAAATTGTTGACGACAACCGCGCTTCAAAAGGCGGGCGTACCTCAACCGCGCTGTACCGTTGCCTTCACTGCGGAGTCAGCCCTACAGGCCATCGAGAGTATGGGCTATCCGGTGATCCTGAAGCCTGTGGTTGGCTCTTGGGGACGGCTTCTGGCCCGAGTCAATGATCGGGATGCAGCCGAAGCAATCCTTGAGCACAAAGAGGTGTTGGGCGGTTATCAGCACAGCATTTTTTACATTCAGGAAATGATCGTCAAGCCGGGGCGCGATATTCGGGCCTTTGTGGTTGGGGATGAAACTATCTGCGCCATTTATCGCCAGTCACCTCACTGGATTACCAACACCGCACGTGGGGGCAAAGCCTCCAACTGTCCGGTCACGCCTGAACTGAATGACCTGTGTCAGCGTGCGGCGCAGGCTGTGGGTGGTGGGGTGTTGGCCATTGATGTGATGGAAGACCCCAACCGGGGATTGGTGATCAACGAGATCAACCATACCATGGAATTCCGCAACAGCATTGAGCCAACAGGGGTCGATATTCCGGGGCGGGTAGTGGACTATGCGCTCAAAACAGCACAGGAAGGGATGCGCTCATGAGTACTCAGCCCAACCTGAACAGTTCCAACCGCGTCCGGGTGAGCATCGTGGGCGCATCGGGCTATACCGGCGGTGAGGTGCTGCGCCTGCTGCTGGGTCATCCTCAGGTAGAGATCGTACAGGTGACCAGCGAATCGAATGCAGGCAAACATGTCTACAGTATTCACCCCAACCTGCGTAAACTGACCAACCTTCAGTTTGTATCTTCCACCACCCTTCAGCCTGTTGATGTACTTTTTCTTGCACTTCCACATGGAGAGGCCCAAAAGCGGATCGAGCATTTTGCGGCACTTGCCCCGTATCTCATCGATCTCTCGGCGGACTTCCGACTGTACCATCTGGATGTTTACCAAAAGCACTATGAAGAAGCGCATCTTGCCCCCACATGGGTTGAGAAGTTTGTTTATGGGCTGCCGGAGATCAATCGCGAAAAACTGCGAGGGGCACACTATGCAAGTGGGGTCGGCTGCAATGCAACGGCCTCCACATTGGCCCTGCTGCCCTTGGTCAAGGCCGGATTGATCGATCCGCAGCGCCCGATCACCGTTGATCTTAAGGTGGGATCTTCTGAAGGCGGCGCGACCAGTTCCCCTGCCAGCCACCACCCTGAACGTTCCGGAGTGGTGCGCACCTTTGCAGCGGTGGGTCATCGGCACGAAGCGGAGGTTGCCCAGTCCCTCGCCCTGAACAATGTCTACCTCACGGTTAATTCAATTGAACTGGTGCGAGGGGTGATGGCCACCGCGCAGGTATTCGCTGCCCCCGGCGTGGATGACAAAACCTTGTGGAAGGCTTACCGCGCTGCCTATGGGGAGGAGTCATTTGTGCGCATCGTTCATGATAAGACCGGCATTCACCGCCACCCCGAGCCAAAGTGGTTGGCAGGCACAAACTTCGCCGATGTGGGATGGGAAGTCCAGCCTGAAACCGGGCGAATCGTGGCCCTGTGCGCCATTGATAATCTCGGCAAGGGGGCCGCAGGCAGTGCAGTGCAGTGCATGAACCTGATGCTGGGACTGCCCGAAACCGCTGGATTGGGTTTCAGTGGGCTGCACCCCTGATTCGTGGCGTTCCTTCACCCCCTTTGCAACTGAGGTGCAGTGGGTAAGGGGGGCGGAGGAACCATCCCCCCTTCCGGCCGAAAATAAGCGGTGTTACCCGTCGAGTTGATCGGGATCAACCTGCAAAATGCGCTGGAGGTGGATGCGGAAGATGGTATGGATCGAATGTTGGTTCAGAAGCGCACTGGGCAGTTGATTCGCCAGCACAAGTTGGGCGAATCCATGAAGACTTGACCAGATGCTTACCGTCAGTAGTTCAAGCGGCTCCCCCGTCAACAGTCCCTTCATCTGGCAGTCTGCCACCAACCCCATGACCAAGGCATAACAACGCTGCGCTTGGGCGACATATTCCGGATAGCTCTTTTCGGCTTTAACCACGCCCGAAAAGGTTATCCGAAAATGGTCTGGCTCATCCAAAGCAAATTGCAGATAGGCGAAGGCTGTATGCCACAGGCGGGTTAGTGGGTCGGCTGAGCGCTGCTGTGCAGTGGCCAGTTGGCTATACAGCTTGCTATAACCCGCCGCCGCGATGGCCGCGATCAGTGCTTCTTTGTCCGCAAAATGTGCATAGGGGGCCGCATGACTCACCCCGACCCGTTTAGCGACACTGCGCAAACTGAGGGATTCCAGTCCATCCTTAGAAAGAATCTCAATACCCGCCTGAATCAGGGCATTTTTGAGATCACCATGATGATATTGATCACTCATAAGGATGATCTTAGCCCACTATCTTGACGCTGTAAAGATTCCACTTTACAATCTTTACAGTGTCAAGTTCCTTCGGAGATACGCTGATGACCCATTACCAGTCGATACGACAACAGGTGATCGATTACAGCCGCAAACTGGCTGATGATGGTTACCTCAAAGGTACAGGCGGCAACGTCTCGATCCGGATGAGCGGGGAGAATGTGCTTGCCATTACCCCTTCCAACCAAGATTATTACCAGATCAGCGCAGACCACATCTGTATTTATGGTTTTGACGGCACGCCTATCGCGGGGACGTTGAAGCCGTCCATTGAGATGGGCTTTCACAGCGCCGTTTATCAGGCACGTCCAGATGTGGGCTGCGTCATACACACCCACCAAGACTTTGCCAGTGCTTTAGCCTTGATTGCCAAGCCGATCCCGGCGCTGTTTGATGAACAAGTGCGTTTTCTGGGACGCAGTGTGGAGATCATCCCCTATGCGCCCTCTGGTACGGGGATGTTGGTACGGCAGGTGCGCAGGTGTGTCCAGAATCACCACAATGCCTACATCCTCAGGAATCATGGCGCACTCTGCCTCGGGCCGACCCCAGAACGCGTCTACCACAACGTCCTGCTGCTAGAGAAAGCAGCCCTCAGTTATCTGCTTGCCCTCTACACCGAGGAAAAGATCGGCAAAATTCCACTTCCCATTCGGGAAATCGCCTTTGCCAAACTGCGCCGCGAACAGAAAAAGATCGAGCAGCAGCTTGCCGCTCAGAAAGGTTGAACCGTGGAACACCTCCTCTCTCCAGAGGTTGCCCATACCCCGGCTGAATCGCACTATGCGATCTCAGCGTGGCACGATACAGAGGACATCTATCGACGTTTAGGGGCATTGGTCAAACAACCGATGCGTCCGATTCACCGCGAAAAAATGGCGGCGTTTCTGCGCTACTTTGACGAAAAATGTCAGCGTTCGAAGTCCCTAACCGACGAAGCCAAACGGTTTATTCCCGGTGGGGTGCAGCATAATCTCGCTTTTAATTACCCCTTCCCCATTGCCATCAACCGGGCTGAGGGTGCGTATTTGTGGGATGAGGATGGCAATCGTTACCTCGACTTTTTGCAGGCGGGTGGGCCGACCATTCTGGGCAGCAACTATGCTCCAGTGCGCGAAAAACTGATCGAACTCATCCGGGCGTGCAGTCCAGTCACCGGGCTGTTCCATGAATACGAACTGAAACTGGCCCAAAAGATCAACCAGCACATGCCGGCTGTGGAGATGTTTCGGATGTTAGGATCAGGCACGGAGGCGGTCATGGCGGCCATCCGTGCGGCCCGTGTCCACACCGGGAAGCTGAAAGTGATCAAGGTGGGTGGGGCGTATCACGGTTGGAGTGACCAAATGGTGTACGGGCTGCATATCCCCGGCACCGGCCGGCGCGAATCGACTGGTATTCCCAAAGCCGCGACCCGGCATACACAGGAGTTCTTTCCCAACCATCTGGATCAACTGCGCCGCAAGCTGATTCTGAATCGGCTGCGCGGGGGCACTGCTGCGGTCATCCTAGAGCCCGTTGGCCCCGAAAGCGGAACGCGCCCAGTTGCCTTTGACTTCAACCAAAAGGTGCGCGATCTGTGTGATGAATTTGGTGCGTTGTTGATCTTTGATGAAGTGGTGACGGGATTCCGGTTGGGGCTGGGCGGCGCACAAGGCTACTTTGGAGTCCGGCCCGATCTGACCGTGTTTGGTAAGTGCATCACGGGTGGTTACCCAATGGCGGGCGGTGTTGGGGGCAAACGTGAGATCATACTGCACTTCGCGGCGGGTATCGGCGGCACAGGTGAACGCGCTTATGTTGGCGGCACCCTTTCCGCGAATCCACTGAGCTGTGCTGCGGGGTATTTTGCCCTCGAAGAAATGGAGCGTACCAACGCGGCGGTTCTGGCTGGCAAGGCCGGGGATCGCCTAACCCAAGGGCTGCAAGCGATCATCGCTCGACTTGGTTTGCCTTTTGTGGCTTATAATCAAGGCTCAATTGTGCATCTTGAAACCTCCGGGGTGATGCTGCTCGATTTCCGGAATCCGATCAAACTTATGCGCGAAGTCAAACCGCGCAAACACATGATGGAAGAAATGGGCGCAGCGTTTATGTCACAGGGGGTGATCACGCTGGCAGGAAGCCGACTCTATACGAGTATGGCAGATACTGACGAGGTGATCGATGATGCCTTAAATCGCTTTGAAAGTGTGCTTTCGTGCTGTACCTAAGGCGCAACCTATATGACCCATGCCAACCCACTGATCTTGGTGCACGATGTCGGTACCACCAGCAGTAAAACCTGTTTATATCGCCTTGGCCAACACCTTGAGATCCTCATGACCGCGCTGGAAGAATATCCACTTTATGTACTGGATAATGGCGGCATTGAGCAAGACCCAGATCAATGGTGGGGGGCTATCTGCCGGGGAACGCAGGCGGTGCTAAAACAAGCAAACATCGCCCCAGAGGCAGTTCAGGGGATGGCATTCTGCGCCCAGATGCAGGGGTTTATCCCCGTTGATGAATCCGGCACGGCCTTATGCCGCGCCATGAGTTATATGGATACTCGTGGCACTGCTCAGCGCAAACGTTATCTGCAAGATGGGCTGATCAAAATCGAGCAGATGAACGCCCTCAAATTGCTGAACGCACTCCGCATTACGGGCGGGGCCTCAGCATCGGTGAAAGACCCAGTGTGGAAATACCTTTGGCTGCGCGACGAACGCCCCGATCTATTCCGTGCCATGCACCGCTGGATGGATGTGAAGGATTATCTGGTGATGCGCTGTACAGGCAAGTTCACCTTTGGTTACGACAGCGCCCATGCCACCTTTCTTTTTGACACCCGTCCAGACAAACTAACATGGCATAAGGGTTTGTGCAGAACCTACGGCGTGAATCCTGACCACCTGCCCCCAGTTGTGCGCGCCGTTGATCAGGTTGGCGGGCTTACCGCGCAAGCCGCTCAGGCATTGGGGCTGCCTGTTGGTCTGCCCGTTTTTGGTGGGGGAGGTGACCTCACCTTGATCTCGTTGGGATCGGGCAGTGTGGCCACCAACGACATCCACATCTACATTGGCACCTCTGGCTGGGTATGTGCCACCCTTGACCGCCGGATGACCGACATCAACGGCATGGTGGCCTCGATCCTTGCTGCCGTGCCCGGTCAATACAACTATATCTCTGAGCAGGAAACCTCCGGGCGCTGCTTACAGTGGGTGCGTGATCATCTGGCGCTGGACGAAATCGGTATTTACCTAGAGCAGGGGACAATTGCCGACCGGGAGGCAGAATACCGCTCACTCTATGCTTATCTGGGAGAGGTTGTGGAGGCGACCCCACCCGGTGCGAATGGGGTGATCTTCACCCCTTGGCTGCATGGCAACCGCTCTCCCTTTGAAGATCCCTACGCACGGGGTATGTTTTTTAACCTCAACTTGCAAACCGGTAAACGTGATCTGATTCGGGCTGTCCTCGAAGGGGATGCCTATCATAAACGCTGGATGCTGGAGACCGTGGAGAAAAAAGTGCCGCGCCGCGAAGTGCTGCGTTTTGTGGGCGGAGGGGCACGGTCAGAGACATGGGGACAGATTCTGGCGGACGTCACAGGGCGCACTATCGAAGTGACCGAACACCCGGAGAATGCAGGCGCGGCCGGTGCGACTCTGGTCTGTGGGGTGGGTTTGGGGGCGATCCGCTTCGAGGATATTTCGCGCATAGTCCGGGTAGCCAAGACATTCACCCCGCGCCCACAGTATCGCGTCTTGTACGATAAACAGTACGAAGTCTACCGCCAGCTTCACAAACAGAATAAGGACCTATTCAGACAACTGAATGCTTCTGAACCGTGAGCGAGTTCTTCACACTCATCATTTTTCCCGCAGTCGCTGGATCGCCTTCAACACCGTGGAGCGATTCTTGGCGGAGCTAACCCACCGTGGCAGACGATGGAGCAGACTTCTATTGGCCCAGCCGAGGTGAGGCCGGCGGCGATGTTCACGCAGCTTGGCACCGACATAGGCTTCAATCAGATTCAGGTGTCGGACATTATAAGCCCACAAAATGTGTCCCTCACATGGCTCCTGAAGCCATAAAGGCAGGCCGAAAAAATCATCCGTCACTGGCTTATCCCACCATCCTCGTCGAATGCTCT
>JACSRJ010000207.1 GCA_014879835.1 Anaerolinea sp. | reverse complement strand
GGGTAAGTGCATAACGCCTACAAGAGACTTCCCGAAATTGTTTTTCCGCCTGCTCTTCAGAAGACGTAGAACAAGCGGAACATCAGAGCCTCAACCCTTAGCGCGGTTTGCCGTCAACGGTCTTGATGCGTGCAAAGTACTTGTTAAAGATCGCCTCTCCATCGGCATCTCCAATATTTATTGCCGCCAGAAGCTCTTTAAGGACGTCCATTTCAGGGGTGGCAATGTCACCATCGCTGGTGGCCACATGGGCCGCATACTCAAAGGCCTGTTTGCGCACGTTGGTGTCCGGCAGCACCTGAGCGAGAATGTCGGTGAGAAACGCCTTGCGGTTATCCACATCCAACAAGAAACGATCATGGATGTTCAACCCCAGATCGTAAACAAGCCCAAACTGAGCATCGGTCAAGGCACCAATGGGTTCCAATAACACGCGCCCTGTCTGTAGATTATCGATTTCACTCTTATCAGGGTGCCCATCGGCAGAAATGACGATCAACCCCAACACAACTGCTGCCAGTGATTGATGGAGCGAATGGAACTGAGCAAGGACTTCGCGCTCTACACTTTGCACATCGGCCGATAAGAGATTAAAGACTGCCTTCAGGGCTTCCAACAGGGCTGATTCGTTCGCATCAAGGTTCAGATCCGCCATGGCCAGTGCATACAAATAGTTGTACAAGGCAAGGCGCTGATCAGGGGTGGCGACGGACGGCGCGATCATTGTGGTGACAAAGCTCTTGGGGTCTTTCACCCCTCCCGCTTCACTGATGACACGTCCAGCTTTTTCCATCGCTGCCTGAAAGGTGCGCTCATCGAGATCGCCCAAGGGAGGGAACTGGTCGCGGAACAGTGAGATCACCCGACTCTCAACATCAATCAGGTCGCCATCAAGGGTGAGCAAAGCAATGGCAGCGCCCAAAGCTGCCTCCTGTGGGGTACTAAGTGGGCTGGGACTGCTGGTCAATCGATTCAAGAAAGCCATAGGGGCATCCTCACTTGAAGTTTATGGGTTCACTTGCGCATGAGGTAGATTATACCCCACCTCTGAGGATGGGATGGGAACGCCCTTTGACCCATAGGGTAACCGTTTCAAATGATTCTAAGCCTTGCATCAGTAAGTTTAGGACATACGCGATTGAACGTGTTTGCCTGCACGTGTTAAAAAAAGGGTGAGAAGATCCCCTCCCAAGAACTTCGTTTCCCCTTCCTGAGACGGGATCGTGTTTTGAAACTAGGCACGGGATGGAATTACACCCATCCACAAAAACTGATGATAGGGGTTATCCCTACCGGATTCTCAGTAGGCATGTGCCTCGGCCCGCCCGTGATCATAAGGGCTAATCTTTAAGGGTGTCCTTGTTTCAGTGGTTATTGGAGGAAGGATACAGCTTTCTACTTTGGGCTTGGTTTGTGAAATACATCCTCAAGCGTTACAATCGCCCCTCATCCTTTACCTGTGATGCACCTGAAAATGCCAATCTGCCCGGACTGCGGATACGAGAATCTGCCTAATGCGCTTATCTGCGCTAAATGTTATGCCCTCTTGGTGGAGTCCTTCCCCAAAGACACAACAACCTTTGTGCGCACTCCGGTCTCACTGACCAAGGCAAATACAGGGAAACTCTCAACAGCCCGGTTGGCTCCCCCTAACGCAATCTCGCTCTATGTGGGCGGCAACCCCACACCCCTGATCCTGTATTTTGATGACGAAATCATCTTGGGGCGGTATTCTCAGCAAGACACTGATGCGCCCAGAGTTGACCTCAGCGCCTATGGTGCTTATCAGTTAGGGGTATCACGCCTTCATGCTTCACTTTCCCGAAAGGAAAATGAAGTCTGGCTTACAGACCTCGAAAGCGCCAATGGCACTCTTCTCAATGGACAGTGGTTAACCCCTCATACCCCAGTACCGATCAAGTCGGGGGATCGTTTTTTCCTGAGTCAACTTCAGATCGAGATTTATTTGGCGGATTAAACCCTCTGCCTGCTTGTTTTTCCCCAAACCCCTTCGGGATTCAAAATAGTTTTTTAGAAGTACTTCTTCTATAATTAACATTGAGAGATGCAAAACATCATTCATCAACTGGCTTGATCTGGAAAAAACAAGGGGATAGGTAGGTGTTTGCCTGTTTTTTCTAGGATGAGCACAGCAATAACATCATAAACTGTCGGATAACACCCGATACCACTGAGGCCTATAAATAGCTCTATGGCACTGCACTCTCATGGTTGGCACCGCCTGGCTCCTTGCAGCAGCGATCTGCATCGCATTTCGTTGTTAGTCTGTTTTGTCTCCTGTCTTCTGGTAAACCCCGCCTGCTTTCTTATCCTCTCTAGACCATCACACAAAAAACTGCGGAATGCTTCAGATATATCCTTAGAGGTGGGAGGGTGATTGATGGACAAATCTTTGCCCATCCTCTATGTGGAGGATGATGCCCTCAGTCGTCAGATTTTTGAACTGATGCTCACGCGGGTGGTGGGATGTACCAACCTGCGGATGTGGGAAAACAGTCACAATTTTGGCGAACGACTCAATGAGCTGCCCCAAAGCCCCGTTTTGATCTTTTTGGACATTCATGTGGACCCGATTGATGGCTTTGAGATGATCAAGATCATCCGATCCCAACCGAGAACCAGTGAAGCCATCGTGATCGCCCTGACCGCCAGCCTTGTCAGTGAAGAGATGGTACGCCTACGTCATGCGGGATTCAATGGGGCAATTGGCAAACCCTTAGACATTCGCCGGATCAGTGAGATGTTTGGGCGGATTCTAAAACGAGAGCCGATCTGGTTGGTGCGATAGGTTCGTTTATTTGCCGACAAGGGATAAACTTAAGGTAATTTAGTTTCAAAGCCACATAAGAGTGGCGAGTGAGGTCTTTGATGTCTCCCTTACGCGCATTGGTCGTTGAAGATGACTCCAATAACATGGAGATCATCCTAAAAATGCTCCACGCACAAAATATTGAAACCATTGCAGTGAGTGACCCGCTTCATCTTAAAAGTGTCTTAGAAAGTGCTTTAGCTCAAGGAGAAATTCATCTGGTTTTCCTTGACCTAGAAATGCCCAATGCCGATGGTTATCAGGTGTTGGAGTTCTTGCGGGGGCAAATCGGGGCCAATACCCCAGTAGTGGCCTGCACGGTTCACTTTAACGAGATCACCCGGGCGCGCAACGCAGGCTTTCATAGCTTTATCGGAAAACCCTTAAGCCTTGCGCGATTCCCCTCCCAGCTTCAGCGTTTGTTGGCTGGTCAGGCTGTGTGGGAGACCAAGTAAACCCCCGTTGCATCAGTCCCTAAAATGGGATGAGAGGTGATCATCTAGGGGCCCACACTTTCTCGCCATTTAACACCCGGGCGAGAAAGCCGCCAAACAAATCAAACCGGATGGGCTTGCTGATGAATCCATCAAAGCCCATACTTCGTACTTTGGGCATAGCAATCACCGGATCGTCAGCCGATACGGCCACAATGGGGATCGGTTTTAGGTCTGGGTCCAACCGTATCTGCTCAAAAACGTCATAACCTGAGATCGCCCCCGGCAAGTTGAGATCAAGCAGAATCAGATCAACCGGTTTCAATTCTTTGATACGCTGAAGGGTTTCTCTCCCCCAACGATCATATTTCATGGTGGCCCCTTCGCGCTCTAGCACCACCCCTAGAATGCTTAGGTTGGTAGGGTCATCCTCTAAAACAAAAACAACTTTGCCTTTGAGGTGCATTGTTTGGGCCCTTTCACAAAGTGCGATACAGCGGGCTTCAGGTCAGTTGAGCGATCTATTATTGAGGGGCTTAATCCTGCTCCTTAGCCTCCTTATATCACAAATCTGAGGAAAAGGCAAAACGGCTGACGAGGAATAGAGAGGGCGCTTGCAAGAAAATGCGATGCCGGTGGGTGGATGCTGTAGACCCTCCCCCCCGCGACCCGCTTTGCAGTACTCGCACGTAAGCGGTCGGGGGAGGGGGATATGCCTTATGGCTGTTTGCTTAAAACTTTATCGATCAACCCATATTCGAGGGCCTGCTCAGGGGTCAGATAGATATCCCGATCCGTGTCGGCTTCGATCCGTTCGCGGGTTTTTCCGGTAGCTTCCACAAAGATGTCCAGCAGACGATCTTTGAGACGCACAATCTCTTTGGCCTGAATGGCAATATCGGAGGCCTGCCCACCCCCACCGTAGCTTAGGGGTTGATGCATATGAATAGTGGCGTTAGGCAGGGCAAAGCGCATCCCTTTCTGCCCACCTGCTAACAGCACCGTCGCAAAACTTGCGGCCATGCCGATTGCAGTGGTGGAAACAGGGGCGCGAATAGCCCGCATGGTGTCCAAAATCGCCATCCCCGCGTAAATCTCACCGCCGGGGGACTGGATATACATCCGAATCTCGCGTTCGGGGTCTTCATGCTCTAGATAAAGAAGCTGCGCCACAATGGAATTGGCGACTACCGAGTTGATCTCCGTGCCGAGGAAAATAATCCGCTCTTTGAGCAGCAGAGAGTACACATCCCAAGCGCGTTCATAGCGCCCGGTATCTTCGATGACTGTAGGGATGAACACAGCTTACCTCGTTCTCTCGCCGGGCTTGCCTTTCACCGACATGAAAGGGAGCGGCGCAACATACACACGAACCTTCACGTATAGAATTATGCGCTAAGGGTTTGTTTTCGTCTATAAGCACTGCGATAGAATCTGAAATAGGCTAGGGAGCAGCAATGATCTGGGTAGTGGTAGGGGCAGCCGCAGCTTTAACGGTATTGTTCTGGCAGAAACTGGTGAACTGGGCCAATGCGATTCTCTCAGGCTGGCTTGGTGATCTTTTTGGTAAGGAGATTCGAGAGTCCTTTCAGATGCTTTTGGCAGCAGGGGATCGGTTTATGGTGATCGCTCAGCGGGCCGTTGGGTTGCTTCAGGAGCGGATCAAACGGGCCCGAATCTTATTCCGTCATGATCAACAGACCCGCAAGGTGGAAAAGGTGCTGATCGCGGAACTTCAAAAGGAAAATGGGGAAGTGGTCAAACTGGAAGCCGCAGAAGTGATCGCATGGCATGAGCTGCCCGACGAAGTTCGGGAGAAGTTCATCCGCCGTCAGAGCGCCGATGTTGAAATCGAACTGAAGCTAAAAGCCTGAGAATGAGGTGAACTGATGGGGCAAGCCACAAATCACGACCACAATTCTGCACAGTCTCAGCCCGGATGCCTGTTGGCGATTGTCAATGCGCTTTGGCGAGGGGTACTGCGCCTTCTAGGATGGGGCGTTCAAGGGGCGCGGGCCACGATCATCCCTGCTGATGAAAAGTATCAAGAATATGTCGATACATGGGTTTCGGAGCGAATCGCCTTGTGGTTGCACGAGACCCGTCCTGAAATCGACGCCAAGATCGCCGCCGATGCGCTCACGGGCAAAATTAGCCCTCCGTCGGAACTGATGGTTATGATCAACCAGACCTTGATCGACGCCAAGGTGACCTTTGAGCAGCGCAACGGCAAGCAGTTCCTTCAGATCGAGGCGTATATGTCCCCACGGCAAATGAACGGACGTCAGCCTCAGCTTTTGCGCTGGCGGGCAGAGCGGGAGATCGCGTGGCAAGACATCCCCGACACGGTGCGCGAGAAGCTGATCCGACTCCGCGCCCCCGTCACCCTTGATTACAGCATTCCCGGCCGGAGTTAAGCCCTATGCTCCCCAATTGGCTGCCTTTAGCAGGGCTGGGGATCGCGGCACTGGCGGCGTTCCTGTTCTGGGAGGCCGTGCAGCACTGGATCGCGGACTTGATCCAACGCACTGCTGAACGCTTCAAGAATCTGGCCTATGCCCTTCAAACAGCGCTGGTGATCTTCGACAAGATCATGGTTAATGGACAGCGGGTGATCGCGGCGCTGGCCCGTTTGATCTACTTTGATCCCCAAACGAACACGACTGTTCAGGTAGAGGAAATGCGCCCCGTGAAGCGCGAAGATCTACCGGTGGAGGTGCGTGCAAAACTCGAACGAGGTGAGGCCGTTGAATACCAAATCAGGAAACAGTAAAGCTATGCCTATTGATTGGCTTTCCGATGCACGCAGCAAAAATAAAGCGGATAATCCCGCCGAAAATCTGGCGGAGCGCTTGGGTTTGTTCAGCCCAGAACCACCTTCCCGTCGTCTGGCTGATCTGATTGTAGGGGCGGAGACCGCACGCCAACTCAAAACCGCACTGGCCAAGATCGAACACCACGACAAGCTCTATCGAGAATGGGGTTTGGAGACGATCCACCCTGAGGGGCGAGGGATCGCCCTTAACTTGTATGGGCCTCCCGGTACGGGCAAGAGTTTTGCCGCAGAGGGGATCGCCGAACACCTCAAGCGCCTGATCATCCGGGTGGATTATGCGCAGATCGAGTCGCGGTTTGTGGGCGATACCCCAAAGAACATCGTAGCCGCTTTTGAGGCTGCCCGTGAGGCCAATGCGGTACTGTTTTTTGATGAGGCCGATTCAGTCCTCAGCCGTCGGGTGACAAACATCACACAGGCAGCCGATTATGGAGTGAACGTTTCCCGAAGCACCCTGCTGCTTCAACTGGATCAGTTTGATGGGGTGGTGATCTTTGCCACAAACCTCGCCTCCAACTATGATCCCGCTTTTGTGCGCCGCATCCTCGCTCATGTGTACTTCCCCCTTCCCAGTGTGGATTCGCTGGAACGGTTGTGGCATTATCACCTGCCCCCAAAACTGCCCCTCAATCCGGAGGTCACCCCTGAAACCCTTGCCCCTCTCAGTGAGGGCTTAAGCGGGGGCGACGTCCTGAATGTGGTTATTCTGGCGGCGTCTTCAGCGGCGGAGCGGGGTGCTTCAGCGCTCACCTTAGCGGATTTTGAGGGCGCGCTGTCACAGGTGCGCCGTTCCAAGGTTGAAGTGGGACAGTCTACCTTCATGGGAATCATCGAATGAGCGAAGACCACCGCATCTACCATATCACCACCCAAAAGGCATGGGATCAGGCTTGCAACGAAGGGGACTATCGGGTTGATTCGCTTGTCTCACAAGGGTTCATCCACTGCTCAAGACGAGATCAGGCGCTGCGGGTGGGCAATGCCTTTTACAAGGAAACGCCTGATCTGGTGCTTCTGCACATTGATCCCACCCGCCTGAGTGCAGAACTGCGCTACGATCCGCCTGATCATCCCTCCGGTACCCCTCCACCTACCGGGGAGGAAGAACGTTTTCCCCACCTGTACGGGGCCTTAAATCTCGAGGCGGTGATCGCCGTGACCCCGATGCACCTCAACGATGCTGGGGATTACGACGAGCGCATTTTTGGGTAGGTATTACGCATTTGCCCTCACCCCCCTAATCCCCTTTTCCACTGGAAAAGGGGGCAAAGCAGTTTTTGAGAGGACTTCCCCCAATGGAGAGTGCCCAATACGCTCGCAGCACTGGATTTTGCTGGTGATCCATTGCGTGATAAGATGAAGCAAGTACGATCTTACGATGAACACATAATAGTAAGGATCGTTGAAAAACCATCAGGGTGCCCCGATCACGGTGAGCAAAAACGATACGAAACCTTCCACAACTTCGGCTGCTCTCATTCATGCTGTCCACCAGCAGCCGTCTGATCTGGTGCTGGCGCTGTTGGGCAGCAGTTTACCTGTACCTGTGACTGTCTTGGCGCAGGGTGAATGTATCTTGGGCAGCTTCCACTTTGAATTTAACATCATCGGCGAAAGCCATTTGGTGAACGTGGCGCACCGGGGCAAAACAGTCTTCCGAGAACTGCTCGCCTGTGTACCCCTAGCACCGGAGGCATGTCGGTTATATCACCCCTTCCATGATCTTCGAGGTTTCAGCACAGCTCACAACAGCCACCGAGTAGAGATCGCGTTTGAGGGTCTGCCCACCTCGGCGGAGGCGCTCAGTGCGTTCCTGCAACAACATTCAGCACCATTACTGGAGGTCACCTTCCCAAAAATACATGGTTGCATCCCGGTGACGCGGCTTTGGTGGCATAAAAACGATGATAGTATTCATTGGCGCACTCTACATGTGTATCCGGGCACGGAATTGATCACGACGGTGTGGTCAATGTCGTCTTTTTCGGTTGGAGATTATCATTTTTAGCACGATCAGTTCGAAAGAAGGTTCAAATGTTCCTTGAACTCGAAGTATCCGCAGTGGCTTGGGCAACCTTCACCATTATCGTCTCGCAGCTCATTTGTATCCTGATCATGTGGGGGCTTGGGCTGCCACCACGAAAACTGGTGAAAGAAATCGAGGATGTGCAGAATACTGCGGTAGGGGTGGTGTTTTTTACGATCTCTCTGACTGCTGCGATCTTCGTCAGTGTCCTGTCTTCTGATGGGCCTACCTATTCGCCCCCGTTGGAGACGCTGGCGTGGATTGTGGGGGGCGTGGTTGTGGGGATCATCTATGTGGCGATTCTGTTCATGATCACCCACCGCATCATGGGCCGTCAACCGGGCGAAAACGTATATACCTATATCCGCCGTGAGGTAATCAAAGAACAGAATGCAGCACTGGCGTTATTTCTCGGTGGTTTGGGGGCAACTCCGTTCATCGCCATCGTTTACCAGATCATGTGACAAAAGCCATGCGTCTCACTGCCACTGCTGCCAGCCCCGTTCATAAACACGTGACAGCAGGGGATTATCGAGGGTGTTGATCCCGGTTGGGATTTCGGCAATATCTGGGTCAAAACTCTGCGCTTGTGCGAGTACATCGGGAGTTAGATAGCGCAGAGTTAATCCCTCTGGGACTGCCAATGCTGGTGGACGGTAGATGGTGCCAATCACAAACCCCCATTCCCCAAAAGAGGGGACATGGGTGCGCAGCGGCAGTGCAAAAAACTCGCTTGCTTGGATGGTGTGTACAATAACCCAGAAGGCTTCACGGACAAAGTAGGGCGAAGCTGCTTGAGTCACAAAAGCCCCATCGGGCGTCAAACGTTTGCGCAGCAGTCGATAAAACTGCTGGCTGTAGAGTTTGCTCAGGCTTTCATTGTTGGGGTCTGGCAGATCGATGATCACAAGGTTGAACTGCTCCCCTGTCTCCTCAATGTACTTGTATGCATCCTCATTGATGATGGTTACACGCGGATCCGCCAGCGCATCCCGGTTGAGTCTACGCAAGATAGAGTGCTCTCGCGCCAAAGTAGTGATCGCGGGATCAAGGTCAACCAAGATGATCCGTTTCACCTCAGGGTATTGCAGCAGTTCACGGATGACCATCCCATCACCTCCGCCGAGGATAGCAATGGTCTCATAAGAACGGACAAGGCTCATCACAGGGTGAACCAGCACTTCGTGGTAGCGGTATTCATCACGACTGCTGAACTGAATGTCCCCGTTCAGAAAAAGCCTTACATCTTCACCGCCCCGCGTGATCACAATGCGTTGATAGGGCGTCTGTTCCCGGTAGATGATGTGATCGTCGTAAAGCTGCTGCTCAAAAAAACGCACGAAGTCGGCAGAAAGTATGCTTCCTGTAATCATCAGGGCACCACAGGCACCCGCGCCTACCCACAACCAGCGGTTAACGCTGGCGGGGATACGTTCACGAAAGAGACAAAGATTCAGTCCTGCAACCAAGATATTGAGCATACCCATCAGGAAAGCGGTTTGGGTAACGCCCAGAAGCGGAAGCAGGATAAGGGGAAACGCTAAGGAGCCAATTAGTGCGCCCAAATAATCAATGGAGAGCACATCGGCGAGGGCATGGCTCAGATCAGCGCGGCGGGCTACAATGCGTGTAAGTAAGGGGATTTCCAGCCCTATACAGATACCGATGGCAAGAACCATGACCACCATGACGAGGTAATAATAGTCATTGATGGCTGTAAAGGTCGCGTATAGGATGGCAGCGGAAACGCCCCCGAATAACCCGGTAAGAACTTCAACAATGATAAACCAGCGCACTTCATGGCGTGCGATCCGCCGCGAGAGCAGCGCTCCCAACCCCATCGCTGAGAGAAACAAGCCAATGGTGAAGGAAAATTGAGTGATGCTGTCGCCAAGCAGGTAACTGGAAAGGGTGGCGACAATCAATTCATAGGTGAGCGCACAGATCGAGATAATGAGGACCGAGACCAACAGCGTAGCGCGTTCACGGGGGGTGACATGTGCTTGTACTGCGGCACTTTCCCCCCCTTCTTGATTTACCAGATCACTTACCACTCCCCGGACCGCCTCCCTGAACTGCGGGCCCACCGATGCTCCCAACCCGGGCATAAGGGGCACCACTGGCCACCATCCCAAAGCCGGTATAGCTGGCATAAGCCGTCCCCGCTAACCCTAGCAGCAGTAACAGCAAAACGGCAATCACAAGTACATAGCGCATTGCGGTATCCTTTTTAGCCTTTGTTTATAGTCTCTACGACACACCCTTTATTTCTGGCGCTGCCAGCCCATCGCCAAGAAACAACAGCCGATGATGCCCACCACAACACCATAGATCAGGAAGTAGCTAGGGAGGATATGGTTACGAAGGACTTCGACCTGAACGAGGATATTCCCGGTTACACTACTTTCCCCTAGCGCAATTTCGATTTCGTGTTCGCCCGTTTGATGAGGCACAAACACTTCTTCCCCAAAGGTATCGCTTTCAGTCCAACGTTCACCTTCGTCGATGCCCGTCTCGTACCAAAATTCCTTCTCAAAAATGAAGGTCTCGGTGTCGTCAGGTGAGATCACGCTGGCTTCAACTTCAACGAAGGTGTTGATTGGGATACCGCTGTTGAGCCTCAAGCGTACTACTGCTGGACGGTCTCCGACTTCGAAGTTGATCGGGATGATACCGGTCGGAGCAGAGGTACTTAAGGTCAACTGTTGGGTAAGTGCCAGATCGCCGGTCCTGCTGGCAGCAACGCCCAGCACTCCCCCGATCACTGCAAACACAAACGCTACTACCCCTACCAATTGATACACGGCTTTGGTGTTGGTACTCCGCTTGATCTGCGCCGCCCAAGCAGGATCATTAAGCGCTTCTGCAACCATCGCCGATGAGAGGGTGTTCCCTTCATACACTTCCAACTCGGCAAGCGTTTGTTGAATGCTGTACTGCTTGCCGAAACCCGCCCCCTCGATCATGTTTAGTTTGTCGCCCGCACTGGCCCGGAAAGTAAGCTCACCCTCTGCGCCGATGATCTTGGCCGGGTAACGCTCGCGGACGTGGGCGCGTTTGCCATCACTGGTGGGGATGGTTCTGTCACTGGATGGGTTAAAGGCTTCTCGAATGCGCATTTTACGAAACAGGACAAAGCCATCTTCTTTATCGTAAGACAGCCATATCAACCGGCCATCATTACTGCCCAACAGCCATTCTGTCCACTGCCAGCGATCTTCGTCGTCCCATCCTTCATAGAGAACACGTCCTAGAACGAAGTATCCGGTGCCTTCTAGGGTGAAGCGCTGTCCGAGTTTCACGGGGGCGGGTGGCGGCGGGAGTTTGCTCCCCTTGCCAGCAATGCCTAGCCCTTCCGCTTCCACCTTAACATAGGTGTTGCAGCGGGGACAAATGAGCGTTTGTGCCCCGGGCGAATACTGAGGCAGTGAACCACCACAACTGGGGCAAGTTAACTGCTTGAGGACGGGCGGGGTCTGGAGGGAGGGGGATTGTATCATAGGGCTACCTTTGGGCACTCCGGTTACGATTCAAGGATCAGTTCATGATGTTCAAGTTCATCACCTACGGAGAGTTCGATTTCATCCGCCCAATAGTTGATGCTCATCACCCGGTTGTCCGCAGCACCTTGGATATAACCAAATACGCCGCTCAGCGGAAGCACTGACGCAAACTGTCCCTCACTACCCGCTACTTTTGCTTGGCGTCGTTCGGTGATGAAGACCTGCTTATTGTTGATGGGGATGGTCGCACCTACCCGCACCTGATCATAGGAGGGAACTGCACCTTTCACCCGCTCACGGTGATAAACCGTCCAGTAGCCTTCATCCTCTTCGAGCCAATCGGGGGGTGCCCCGTCGTCCCAAGCAATTTGCCATTCTTCCCAGAATCCTTCATCGTAAGCATAACGGACACGTCCTAAAACATGGAACTTCCGTCCGCGAATGCTTCCCTGTGCCCCAACCGCAAGGCGTGAAGGATAATCGGCCAAACTGGATGCCTTGCCTGTGGGGTCAAGCCCTTCACTGCCGCGTACCATATATGTGCTGCCGCAAAACCGACAAGTGATGGTGCGGATGAATTGGTTATCAACTTCGAGCGCCGCACTACAACTGAGACAAGTTAATTGATGCACGGATCCACCTGTCGTGTGACTTGTTTGCGCCTCTAAGGTAAACAAATTTTCATTATACGAGGACACGCACAATTCCACAAACATGGTGTGGAGGTACTCAGGATGATAGCATGAAAGCAGTAGGAGCACGGCAATGGTTGACGATGAAAAGGACAAGTTACCATGGAAGACGAGGAATGACAGTATTTCCCCTGACAATCGCAGGTCAATCTTTTAGGATAAAGCCTTCGGCTGTTGATAGTAGCTCCCAAAGGGAACCTTAGGGAATCGGGAACTCTGGCAGCATACACCCACTCCCATGCGGCTTCGGTAGCCAACCGCGCCCCCTGCTTCAACAGCGAAGGGGACGCAGCGTATGCAGCATATTTTGAGAGTGGTGCAGTCCCTAGTTGACTGCGCTCAGATCGGTGATGGTCTTTTCGATCAAACTGACCACCCCACCCAATGTTTCAGCGTCAAAAGCAAACTTCGCCCCGGCGGTAGCGTACAGTTCGGGCAGGGTGACCGAACCACCCAGTGCCAGCGCCTTACGGTAGTTGGCCACCGCGCCGGACGGATCATTGAGGGACTTTGCCCACACCTGTGCTGATCCCAACTGCGCCAGCCCATATTCCACGTAGTAGAAGGGGATTTGGTGAATGTGGAGTTTGCGGTGCCAGCCCGTTTTTTCGATCTCTTCTAAGCCGCTCCAGTCAACACCCTTGATGAAACGCCGCCACAGTTCAAGCCATTTGGCATCACATTTGGCCGGATCGCGGGCGTCATCAACGTTGCTGTAAACCCACAGTTGGAAGGAGTCCACTACGGCCATATAGGGCCAGAAGGTGAGCATCCCTTCAAGGTGCTGGACAAAGGCGCGGGCCGCATCAGCGTCGGAGTAGTAGCCACCAAATTTGCTGCTCAGATAACGCCCAGCGAGTAATTCCATGCTCATCGAAGCCACTTCGGCAAATTCAATGGGATAGTCCCGAAGCTGGAAGTAGGGTTGATTGACAGACTCAAAGGCGTGGAAGGCGTGCCCCGCTTCGTGCAGCAGGGTTTGCACGTTGTCGTGGATGCCCACCGCATTCATGAAGATAAAGGGGCGCTTAACCACCTGATAGGTGGTGCAGTAGCCTGTGTTGGCTTTGTTGAGTCGGCTCCCCAGATCAAGAAGCTGCTCACGGCGCATGGTCTCAAAGTATTCACCGAGCACAGGGTCAACCTGTTTGAAGATCGCCGCGCTTCTGCTCTCCATCTCCTCGATAGTCTGGTAGGGCTTGAGGGCCGGCTTGCCAGAGGTATCAAAGGTGATGGTTTGGTTGTGGGTGGGGTCGCAGTTCAAATCCCACGGGCGCAGCACCTCCACCCCAAGCTCCTTGGCTTTACGCTTCAAGATACGCTCCACGGCGGGCACCACCACCTTTTCAATGGCGTCATGGAACTGGGCACAGTTCTCCGGGGTGTAATCAAAGCGCCCCAGTGATTTCCAACGGTAAGGGATGTAGCTCTCGAAGCCCGCGTTTTGGGCCATCTGGACGCGCACATCAAGGAACTTGTTCCACAATTCGTTGATGGCCGGACGGGCATCAATGAACGTCTGATGCGCAGCGTGCCATGCTTGTTCACGTTCGGATCGGTTGGGGTTCTGACCTTCCACAAGGATTTCCGTGAGGGGGATGGTCTGTCCCTTCCACTGAAGCTTGAGTCCACCTACAATCTCGTCAAAATTGACTCGGAGTTTGCTCTCCTCGACGGTCAGGGGGATGTTGGCTTCACGGAAGATTTCAGCTTCTACCCGCATATTGCGCAGAGGGATTTCAAAACCTTTCGGTTCCAGTTTGCTCTCCAGCAGTTTTTCCTTGAGCTTCTGTTCGGCCATCTGGAGGACGGGGAACAGGTTCTCAATGAAGGACAGATAGCGTTTTTTGGACTCTTCATCGGCGGTGTTTTGGGTGGTGGCCACGCTCAAGCGCGAGAACGCTTCCGTCACCAATTCGCCCAAAAGAGTCCAATCTTTGAGGAACTGATCAATGGTTGCGGTGCTCAGTGGGCGGTTTACGAGGTCATCAAAGTAGGGCTGAATATCGTTGGCTTTCCAGTCCATAACAGCAAAAGCAGAAGTGGGCAGGGTTTCAAACATTTTTGAAGTTCTCCTTAATCCAGCATTCTTCACAATTATGCGGAGAATCGCATAATTGTCAACAATCCCCATTGATCGACTGCTGCCCTTCGACATAATCCGACCGCAGCTTGTGATGACAGCGGCTTTACCACAAGCAGTCAGTAGGAAATTTCCCCAACCCCTGCTAAAATAACCAAATGCTGGTTTGATAAAACAAATTTCAGTTATGATCCGTCCGTTTAACTCGGCGGAATGTGGAGAAACAATCAATGGATTTTTTGCTCACTGAAGAACACTTAATGGCGCAAAAGATGGTGCGCGACTTCGCCCAAAAAGAGGTCTACCCCACCATTAAAGAATGGGATCGTAAACAGCAGATGAACCCGGATGTCCTGCCCCGCATGGGTGAATTGGGCATTTTGGGAATCAGCATCCCAACGCGCTACGGCGGACAGGGTTATGACTATGTAACTCTGGGACTTGCCTGCGAGGAATTGGAGCGGGTGGATACCACGCTGCGAGTGGTTATGTCCGTCCATATGGGCTTAAACAGCTTGGCCCTACTTCAATGGGGCACGGAGGCACAAAAACAGAAGTTCCTTGCGCCGCAGGCGCGGGGCGAAAAATACGCTGGTTTTGGTTTAACTGAGCCTGAGGTGGGCAGTGATGTGGTCAACATGCGCTCCACCGCCAAACGTCATGGTGATACCTACGTACTGAACGGCGAAAAGATGTGGATCAGCCTCGCCACCAAAGCCCATCACTTTCTGGTGGTTGCTAAAACTGATCCCGCCGCGGGACACAAGGGCATGACAGCCTTCATTGTCACCAACGACATGAAGGGCGTGACCACAGGCGATCTGCACGGTAAATTGGGCGTCCGGGCTGGTTCTACGGGCTGGATTGCGATGCAAGATGTGGAAGTCCCCCTCGAAAACCGCCTCGGTGAGGAAGGGGAAGGCTTTTACGTCGCCATGTCCTGCCTTGATAATGGACGCTATACCGTCGCCGCCGGGGCCACTGGCTTGATCCGCGCCTGCCTTGAAGACAGTCTCAAATATTCCATGAGCCGCAAAACTTTTGGCAAAGAGATCGCTCGCCATCAGTTGATTCAGCAAAAGATCGGCTTTATGCAGCAGTGGTATGATGCGGCGCGCCTGCTGTACCTCAAAGCAGGATTCATGAAGAATCGGGGGATGCGCAACACCCGCGAAACGGGTATGGCCAAATGGTACGCCACTGATCACAGTGTTCAGGCGGCGCTGGAAGCGATTCAGATTCATGGTGCTTACGGCTTCTCCGACGAGTACGATGTGGAGCGCTACCTGCGCAATGGCAAGGGCGCGGTGATCTACGAAGGCACCAGCGAGATTCATCAGTTGATGCAGGCGGAATACGCCCTTGGCTTCCGTCAGGATCGCCCCTTACGCTGCGAGATGCCCGCCTACGATCCCTCATGGCAGGAGGGGTGAAATAGCCATCCCTAATTGCGCAGAGATGAGTCACTACGATAAGCAATTAACAAGAGGAGTTTAGACATTGAATATCGTCGTATTTACCAAAAGCACGCCCGACACCGCGGCCAAGGTCGAGGTTGATGGGGGCGGGAAAGTCACATGGGGCAACGCCCAACTGGTACTCAACCCGTGGGATGAGTATTCAGTAACGGAGTCGGTACTGCTCAAAGACGCACACAAAGTGAATACCACCGCCTTCGCCATTGGCGATGAAATCCACAATGATGCGCTCAAACAGGCGCTGGCTATTGGTATGGATAACGCTATCCGCATCTGGGATGCGGGCATGTCCGGACAGGACAGCCTCGGGTTTGCCAAGTCCGCCGCTGCTGCGGTCAAGAAGTTGGGCGATGTGGGACTGGTGATCTTTGGCAAGGAATTTGTGGATGTGGGCACCGATGCTCAAGTTTACCAATTGGCGCGCCTGCTTGGCTGCACCGCCATTGGTGCGGTGAGCAAGATCGTGGCGGTGGACTTTAACGCCAAAACGATCAAGGTGGAGCGTATGGTAGAAGAAGGTAAACAAACCCTAACCGCACCTCTGCCCGCCGTGATCAGTGTCCTGAAGGACATCAACGAACCCAAATCACCCTCCTTCATTGGCATTCGCAAAGCCTCCAAAGCGGTGATTCCTGTCTGGAGCAGCGCCGATCTGGGCTTGGGTGAGGCAGCTTCTGGCGCGGCGGCGAAAGTTTCTACCGTGGCTTACCGCAATTTGCCGGTACGTGCCGGACAGGTTGAGATCATTGAAGGCGGTAGTGAACGCGAACGGGCCGAGAAGTTAGTGAATAAACTGCTGGAGGAGAAGGTTATATGAGCGCCGTTTTTGTGTGGATTGATCAGTTCAAAGGAAAGGCGCTAAATGCCTCGTGGGAAGCGCTGGCAGTAGGACGCACTGTGGCGAACGCTTGGGGTGTTCCTCTAACGGCTGTGGTCTTTGGGCAAGGTATCGAGAATGTGGTCACCTTATCGTTCCACTACGGGGCCGATAAGGTGGTTAAGTGTGAGGATGCAACGCTGGCTGATTACCGCCTTGAACCCTACGCAGCCCTGTTGGGTAAGGTGGTGGGTGACGCAAAAGCGGTCATTGGTGGTGGCTCCACCCGTGGACGCGAGCTGATCGCGGCGGTTTCGGCTGATCTGAACGGTGCTTTATTGAGCGACGTGACTGAACTGAGCGCCGACGGGGGTAAATTGAATGCCACCCGCCCTGTGTTTGCGGGGAAAGTCCTCAGCACGGTTGCGCCTTCGGGTGATGGATCTGTGTTCATCACCACGCGCAGCCGTGCCTTTGCACCCCTTACCCCAGACGCCAGCCGCGCCGGGGAGGTGGAAAGTGTCGCGCCTGTCCTCAGTGAAGGGCAGATCAGCACTAAGATCGAAGGTTTTGAGGAGACCAAGGGCACGGTTAACCTGAGCGACGCCGCGATCATCATCAGTGGTGGGCGTGGGGTGGGCAGCCCCGAAGGCTTCGCCCCGGTGCGTGAACTCGCCGATGTACTGGGCGGGGCAGTGGGTGCAAGCCGTGCTGCTGTTGATGCCGGTTGGATTCCCTATCCGCATCAGGTGGGACAGACGGGCAAAGTGGTCAGCCCTAATCTGTATGTGGCGGCGGGCCTCTCTGGTTCGATCCAGCATCAGGCGGGGATGCGCACCTCCAAGGTGATCGTGGCCATCAACAAAGACCCCGATGCACCCATCTTTAAGCTGGCCCAGTACGGAATTGTGGGTGATCTATTTAAGGAACTGCCCGCAATTGCCGCTGTGTTCCGCGAAAAGTTGGGAAAGTAGCCTTCATCCCCCTTCGCTTTCAGGGCGAAGGGGGAACCGCATCTTTGAAGGGCTTGCGCTTCGCATGACTCATTGGGTGATCTTCCCCTTGCCAAAGAGGGGAATCCAGAGTCTCCCTAAAACTTCCCATCAACGCCTCACCGGATCATTTTCCCGCAGATTCTTCCAGAGAGAATATAATCAATACCAGAGGATGGGTTCCACCGCGCATGGATGGCAGCGATGAAAATTCTAATCGTAGATGACGAACAAACAATACGCGACGCGCTGGGGCGAAAGCTGCGCCGCGATGGTTTTAACGTTTTTTTGGCCAGCAATGGGATCGAAGGGCTGCGGGTGTTCCACGCCGAACGCCCTGATCTGGTAGTGTTAGATATTATCATGCCCGAAATGGATGGTCTGACTGTTTGCCAACGCATCCGTGAGGTTGCTGAAACCCCTGTAATGATGCTCTCCGCCAATGCCATTACCGAAGAGGACATCATCCGGGGCTTAAACGCGGGTGCTGATGAGTATCTGGTCAAACCACTACGGCTTAACGAGTTTTCAGCGCGGGTGCAGGCCCTTTTGCGGCGCGCCCGGATGAGCGGCTCCGAGACCGCTTCGGGTTACAATGACGGATACCTGAGTGTGGATCTGCGCCGACGGCAGGTGTTTGTGAATGGCAAAAAAGAGCATCTGACCCCCACCGAGTTTAAGCTGCTCTCCGTGCTCATGGAGAATTCCGGACGGGTGGTCACCCAAAGAGAGCTTTTGGAGCAGGTCTGGGGGCAAGAATATGCTGACGATATTTATTATCCCCGCGTGTATATTGCTCAACTGCGCAAAAAGATCGAACCTGACCCCACCAACCCCGTCTACATCCTCACCGAACACAGAGTTGGATATCGCTTTGAAAAGCAGCCTAACTTGTAAGTCGGCGATCTGAGCAGGTTCCCATCCGGGCGGGTGAAAATCGGGGTTTACCAAGTGCCCTCCCCCTGTTAAACTGTGTGTGCAAATGCCCTAATCTGAGGGCACTTTTTGCATCCCACGCTGGTTTGTCGATAATAGTGTCAGGCTATTTTTGCGAACGCGAAATGCACAGAGGTATCGGCTGTGGCGGCAGAGGAAGCTCTGACCGTCACCTTATTGTGTCTGAAGGGAGCGCCATCGATGGCTGATCTCACCAAAGAACAGTTGCTGGAAATGTACCGCCAAATGGTGCTGATCCGGCGCTTTGAGGAGCGCTGCGAAGAGCTTTATGCGCAGCGGAAAATCGGCGGAGTCTATCTGCACTTGTATAACGGTCAAGAAGGTACTGGGGTCGGCTCAATGTTTGCCCTCAAACCCTCTGACCATGTGATCACCGCATATCGGGATCACGGCATTGGTATCGCCAAAGGCGCGGATGTCAACCGCCTGATGGCTGAGATGTTTGGCAAACGCACCGGGGTGAGCGGCGGCAAGGGCGGCTCTATGCATCTGGCGGATCGTTCCGTCAATTTCTGGGGCGGATATGCCATTGTGGGCGGGCATCTGCCGCTTGCAGCGGGGATCGCTCTCAAATCGAAATACAATGACGACAAAGAAGTCGTCCTGTCTTTCATCGGCGACGGTGCGACCAATAACGGCTACTTCCACGAATCCCTCAACCTGAGCGCGGTGTGGGATCTGCCCGTAGTGTGGCTCATCGAGAATAACCTCTACGGGATGGGGACTCCGGTTGAGGTTTCCACCGGGCAGCCTGAACTGCACAAGCGCGCCATCGCCTATGGAATCAAGGATTTTGGGCGTGTGGATGGTATGGATCCGCTGGCAGTATACGCGGTGGCCAAAGAAGCCGTCGCTTATGCCCGTGAACATGGCCCCGCCCTGATCGAATCGATCACCTACCGCTACAAGGGACACGGCGTATCAGATCGTTTGTATCAGCGTCGTGAGCAGGAGATGGCCCTGTACAAAGCCCGCGATCCTCTGACGGTGATGGAAGATCACCTGAAACAGCTTGATCCCGGCGTGGAATCAGCGCTTGCGGCCATTGATGCGGCTGCCCGTGAAACAGTGGAGGCGGCGATCCGTTATGCGGAAGAAAGCCCCGACCCCACCTACGACGACTTGATTAACCACATCTACGCTTGATGAAGGGTATCCACGATTATGGCAGATAAGGTACTCCCCATGCGTGAGGCGCTTCGCAACGCCTTGCGCGAAGAGATGATCCGTGACGAACGTGTTTACGTGATGGGTCAAGAAGTTGGCGCGTGGGACGGAACCCATAAGGTCACACGCGGATTTTTGGAGGAGTTTGGGGCGCGCCGGGTGCGGGATACTCCGATCAGCGAGATGGTGATTGCAGGGGCGGCGGTCGGTTCAGCGATGGCAGGGCTGCGTCCGGTCGCGGAGATCATGACCATCAACTTTGCTTTTGTGGGCATGGATGCGATCATCAACCACATGGCCAAGGTGCGTTACATGTTTAACGGGCAGTTCAAAGTGCCAATGGTGCTGCGCTGTGCCACTGGGTGGGGCAATCAGGCCACTGCGACCCATTCCCATACCCCGGAGCCGATTTTTGCCCACTTCCCCGGTCTGTATGTTGGGATGCCCTCCAACGCCCGTGATGCCAAAGGCATGTTGAAGGCGGCCATCCGCGATGACAACCCAGTGTTGTTCAGTGAGGTGATTGCCCTCTACCCCAAACCGGGGCCTGTGCCCGAAGACCCTGATTTTGTCCTACCTATTGGCAAGGGTGACATTAAGCGCCCCGGCAAGGATGTGACCATTGTGAGTTTTGGACGCGGGGTCGAATGGTCGCTGGATGCAGCCGCAGCACTGGAAAAAGAGGGCGTTGACTGCGAAGTGGTAGATGTGCGCTGGCTGCGTCCGCTGGATACGGCCTTGATCTTTGAGAGCTTCAAAAAGACCAACCGCTGTGTGGTGGTTGAGGAATCCCTGCCCTATTACAGTTTTGGCAGTGAGATCGCAGCACAGATTCAGGAGCATATGTTTGATTACATGGACGCGCCTGTCAAACGGGTGAGTGCGATGGATGTGCCCCTGCCCTACGCCCGTGATATTGAGCTAATGGCACTTCCCAACGTCCAAAAAGTGATCGCGGCAGTCAAAGAAGTTATCTGACGCCCCGGAGGAGACCGCAAAATATGTCTGAGATCGTCCAAATGCCCCAATTGGGGATGAACATGCAGCAGGCAACGTTCCTGAACTGGACAAAAGAGGTCGGGGACGCAGTGAAACAAGGTGAAGTGATCGCTGAGGTGGAAGCCGATAAAGCCACCATCGAGATCGAGTCACCCGCCGCTGGCATCTTGCTGGAGAAGTTGGTCAAAGTCGGCGACTCGGTTTATGTGGGTGTCGATATTGCCCGCATCGGGCAAGCTGGTGCGGTGCCCGCGCCTGCCCCAACTCCCGTTCCGGAACGGGTCGCGGCTCAGGGTGCTTCCTCTGTCTCTTCAAGCCCCGCCCTGACTCCGACGGCAGCGCCTGCCGCACCCGTTGATCTCGATTTACCCGGAGGGATCAAAGCCAGCCCGGTAGCCCGCCGTATCGCCGACGAACGCGGCATTGATCTGCGTCTTGTGGTGGGTACTGGTCCCGGCGGACGGATCACCAAAAGTGACGTCGAATCCTTCACACCGGGGGCGGCCGCGGCTGCACCTGTAACGTCTGCGCCTGCGCCGGTACCGGCCCCTGCACCCCGTCCGGCACAAGCTTTGGTTGCGCCTACCGGTTCAGGAATCACTGAAGAACCTATCTCCCGGATGCGTGCCCGGATCGCTCAGCGCACCACCGAGAGCAAACAGAATGTGCCTCATTTTTACCTCACGGTGGAAATGGACGTAGCCGCACTGCTCTCCCTGCGGAAGTACATCAATGAGCAGCTTCCTGATGACCAAAAAGTGACAGTGAACGATCTGATCGTGAAGGCCACGGCCCTCACCCTGCGTCAGTTCCCCAACCTGAACAGTCACTTCTACGGCGACAAGATTGTGCGCCACCAGAACATCAACATCGGCATTGCAGTGGCCCTTGAAAACGGTGGGCTGCTCAATGTGGTGGCTAAAAATGCCGATCTGGTTCCAATCTCGCAGCTTGCGGCCAAAAACAAACAAATGGTCGCGGCGGCCCGTTCGGGCAAGGTCAAGCCTGAGGACCTCGAAGGTAGCACCTTCACCGTGAGCAATCTGGGCCCGTATGACGTGGAACACTTTGAAGCGATCATCAACCCACCCGAAGCGGCGATCCTTGCGGTTGCCTCCGCCAAGCAGGTTCCGGTGGTGATCAACGGGGAGATCAAGATCGGCAACCGAATGAAAGTCACGCTTAGTGTGGATCACCGCGTGAGTGACGGGGCAGAAGGGGCGCAGTTCCTCAAGGCGTTCCGAGAACTGATCGAATCACCTATGAAGCTCCTGATCTAACACGCGCTCATGAGGCGCTTTCCATACCCGTAAATTGACGAGGCAGCCTTGTATGGCTGCCCTTTTTTTGCCTGCTTGCCACTCAACTATCCTCTTTGCCTATAGCGGTTTCCTTGAAAGATGAACTATTAATGGGGAGTTTGAGGGGCATTTTGTCGTGTCCTCATAACGTTAACCCCCAAAGAATCCGGCAACATCGTCCTCATGTTGATGATCCGATTTGGCGCTACGACGC
>JACSRJ010000243.1 GCA_014879835.1 Anaerolinea sp. | reverse complement strand
AGTGGCCCCAACCGCGACTGTGGCAGGTGCGGCGATCAGCCTGCCCACCAACCCACCCACGGAAGCGCCTACCACTGCACCGACTACAGTTTCTACAGTGGCCCCAACCGCGACTGTGGCAGGTGCGGTGATCAGTTTGCCCACCAATCCACCCACGGAGGCGCCTACTGCCGCACCCACCATTGCGGTGACCACCGCAGCCACCGAAACCCCTGCTGGGGAACTGGTTAAGGTGACCTTGTTTCTGGGCTACATCCCGAATATTCAGTTTGCCCCGGTCTATATGGCCTTTGATCAAGGCTTCTTTAAGGCAAACGGCATCGATCTGACCATTGAACACGGATTTGATGAGACCGACGGTCTAACCCGGATCGCTTCGGGCAAACTCGATTTTGGAATGATCAGTGGTGAGCAGGTACTGCTGGCCCGTTCACAGGGGGCAGCGGTCAAGGATATTTACCGTTGGTACCAGAAGTTCCCGGTTGGGATCGTCTCGCTGGCGAAAAACAACATCAGCAAACCTGAGGACCTAAAAGGAAAAAAGATTGGTGTTCCCGGTTTGTATGGTGCCAGTTATGTTGGGTTGCAGGCGCTCCTGAACGCCGCATCCCTCACAGAAGCGGATCTGGGCAGTTTGGAGGCGATAGGGTTTGAACCCGTCCCCCTGATCTGTGAAGGTAAGATCGATGCTTCAGTGGTTTATATCTCCAACGAACCTGCCCAGATCGAAAAGACCTGCGGGGCGGTCAATGTAATCGCCATTTCGGAGTATGCCAACATTGTTTCAAATGGGCTGGTCACCAGTGAGAAGATGCTCAGTGACAACCCCGATCTGGCCCGCCGTATGGTGGCAGCCTTTGATCAGGGGCTGGCGGCCGTGATCGCCGACCCCGAACTAGCCTACACGATAAGTCGCAAGTATGTTGAGACGCTGAGTGAAGATGATTCGGTTCAGCGTGAAGTGCTGGCCAAGTCAATCGAGATGTGGAAGGCGGAGACCTTGGGCATCAGCGATCCTGAGGTGTGGAAACGCACAGCAGAGACGCTTGTTAAAATGGGGTTGCTCCCAGCCCTGCCAGAGGTTGAGTCCGCCTACAGCGGCGAATACCTGCCCAAATGAGACTGTACCCTCATCCCCCCGCCCCCACACTTTGCGGGGTGCAGGGGGATGAGGACAAGTACCGAACGTCCAGCCTTGGTTCAAACACTGAAATGAGCCCTGAGAGAGAAGGGAAAGTGCCGTATGACTCAGGGGGTATGGTTTGATCGCAGTACTGCTGGGGGACGCCTCGAACTGACCGATCAGCATCGCCTCGATCTGGTTCATCGAATGTCTACCAATGATTTGAACAGCCTCAAGATCGGTGAGGGTTGTGCTACGGTTTTTACTACGGCCCTTGCTCGGATCATTGATCGTGTGATTGTGTATCACCGGGGCGAGACGGCACTGATGTTAAGCGCCCAACCTCAAGTGGTACAAAACTGGCTCCGTCGGCATATCTTCTGGCAAGATCGGGTCAAGATCAAGGATGTATCGGGTGACTGGGCCCAGATCGAGACTTATGGCCCGGACTCCCTTGAATTTGCGACGCAGATCAGCCCGGAGGCTGCAACCCTACCCCTTCACCACTGGAGAGAACAGGATGGGATCATCACTGCGCGAACCTATCCGTTGGGTGGTGAAGGCACACACGGCTTTATCTTTTTGGTGCCGGTGCCAATGTTAGACACTTTCAAAACACGACTTGGTGAGTGCACCGGACTGCTTCCCGGTGATGACCATGCCTACGAGGTGATGCGCATTGGTGCTGGACTGCCTGCTGCGGGTCATGAATTGAGCGAGTCCTATATCCCATTGGAGGCGGGCTTGTGGGATTCCGTTAGTTTTCGTAAGGGCTGTTATATCGGACAAGAGATCATCGCCCGTATGGAAAGCCGGAATAAGCTCGCAAAAACCCTGATTGCCCTTCAACTCGATGGAGATGCACCGCTTGGGGCGAAATTGCTCGCCCCCGACGGGAGCGAGGGCATCCTCACCAGCATCGCCCAGCGCGAAGATGGGGTAAGGGTAGGGTTGGGATTCATCAAGCCTCAAACCGCTGAGACTGGCACCTTACTTCAGGTGGAGGGCAGCGCCAGCACTGCGGTGATCACCACGGCCCCTTTGATCACGGAACGGCGGATAAGCGTCTAACAGGCGATTTTTTCAGGGGATTTTCACCCAATGGGGGTGCAAAGTCGGTTCCAAGCGGCTATAATGGCGCTGATCGAAGGGAGTCAACACTTTTGACCTTTCTGGAACAGATCAGCACCATTGCCCCCATCATTGCGGTAGGTCTGCTTGTACTGGGGATATTTAGCCTTCTTCTTGCTGGACGGGCCTTCAACAAGAGCCGTACCCGCTCCTTTTGGCGTCAACGAAGGGCCGCCGGACAGCGGGGACTGCGCTTTTTGATCGCAGGGGTGCTGTTGATCGCGGCGTCGCCTATTGCGGCTGGGTTTGCGATCTTCAAACCCACCCCACTGTTGGATGGAACAGCTACCCTCGCAGCCGTGATCAGTACTCCAGAAGGGGCAACTGCTCAACCATCAGCCACACTTGAGGTGCCTACCGAGACTCCCTTCCCTATGCCTGTCGTGCCTACCGACACCCCGGAACAAACATTGATCGCGTCTTCACTCACCCCATCACTGCCAGCGACTGATTCCCCAACGGCCCCGGTCGTTGAGCCTTCTAAAACCTTGGTAGACCTCACTTCTACCCTCAGACCAAGTTTCACCCCCACTGTGACTGCAAGCTACACCTTCACCCCCACGCCAACCGCAACCTTGACTCCTACCTTCACCGCAACATTCAGCCCAACACCCACCCTCACCATGAGTTTTACGCCCACGCCCACGGAAACCATCACACTCACCCCAAGTCATACCCCCACCCCAACCAATACCCTGATTCCCGTGTCGATCTTAAACGCGCCCACCCTTGAATCAAGTGTGACCCCTTTAGCAGGGGCGCGGTTTACCATTTATGCGCTCGATACCCAGATCAGTGGTGATGGGATGCCTGTCGCGCCTGCCATTGATTTTGGGGTAGGGTTCACCCGGATCTACTACTTTGTATCCTCAACCCGTCTGACAAAAGGGGTGGTGTGGCGACGCGAGTTGTGGCGGGGTGATACCCTGTTACAGACCAGCGAGTACTTGTGGGCCCATGCTGAGGACGGAAACTCCTTTTACTTTTTTGGTCTGAGTGAAGGTTTTCAGCCGGGGGAATATCAGATCAGACTGTACATCGGACGTAACACCCCTGTACCGGCTGCCAGCGCAGTCTTCCGGGTGAAGTAACATCCCCTCAAATTGCGCCTCAGTGAAGCACAATGGGTTTTGAGGGGGCATTGTTTTACCCTTAGGGCAGATCATCTGGTGGGGTGAAGGGCGGCAGAGGCATCACAGAGGGAAAGATAGATGCCCGTGTGCTGGCATTGGGCAGGGTGGTGTTATGGGACCATTCGTCGGGCAGCGAACCCGCCGGACGAGTCATCTCCAGCCCCCCAAGATCGCGGGCAATCAGAGAGACCAATGCTGGACGCACCCACATCACCGAATCGATCTGAACGGCGGCCGCGCCAGCTTCTAGGTAATCACGGGCATCATCGGGGGAGTGAATCCCACCACAACCGATGATCGGGGCTTTTACCTGACTCGCGATTAGTCCGGTTGCCCGAAGCGCCTGCGCCTTTACCGGTGGGCCATAAAGCCGGCCTCCGATCAAACGTCCAGTAAGGGGATCGCGGGCTGTTCCACGCGGCGGCGCGGCGATCACCAAGGCATCAGCGCCCGCTTCAAAGGCGGGTAGGGCCACCAGCGGCGCGGAGGCGAGGGGAAGTTGTACCAGAATTGGGAGTTGGGTTTTGGATCGGGCTGCACCTACAATAGCGCGCACTTCTCGATAGGCAGCGCTGTCGTTTAACCCGATCTCAATTGCGGCAATCTCTTCATGACCTTCAAGGATGATGGCGCACTCGCTGATCTCCTCTGGGGACGTGCCGATCAGATGGACAATCACTGGGACTGGGCTGTTCTTCCAGCGTGTCCCATACTGTCGAAAGGCTTTGTACAAGCCGGGGTTAGGCAGCCCTGTATGCACCAGTACCCCGCTGTCGAGTGGGATGATTCGAGTACCTGATGCAGGACGGCGTGGATTCAAGGAGATCGGGTTGGTCACCCACGCACCAAGCAGATCGAGTTCGACCAGTTTGGCGTATTCCCCCCCAAAACCAAAGGCACCAGAAGCGCCCATAACCGGATTGTGTAAGGTGAGGGTTTGTTTCCCCCCTGAAATATGGATGCTGGGTCTCTTGTTAGGCTCCATCAAGGCGCACCCCTTTCAGATCAAACGCGGGCCCGTCCGTACATGCGGCGGCTTCATGGCCACCTCTCAGGTGGATCAAACAGGCCTGACAGGCCCCCACCCCACAGGGCATGGGGGGGTGGAAAAGACCGTAAGCATAGCCGTCGGCAGGTTCAACCCGTAGACGTTGAATGTGATCCATAAGTCGGGTGTAAGCGGGCAGATCAAACCCAGCCGGGGCAACAGCCACCACTTGCTCAGCCCATCCCAGCATCCGATCCCGCTCCGCCCATTCGAGATCGTCATGGGCGCGGATGACCTCGATCTCGGTGGGCAGGGTCTCAACCGGATAGTAGGCCGCGCTTCCGATCAGGGCTAGTGCTACGCCGCCACCTCGGGCAAGGGCAGCGTTGGCCAGCATCAAAAGCGCGGTTGGAGCCGCTTGATAGGCAATCAACAGTAAAGCCCGAATCGTCTCCGGTAAAGGAATGGCTTTGCCCACAGGCCCCAACAGGCTCACAATCTGACCGGGGGTATAACTTTGATAGGCCGGGCGCTCAATCACAACCGTCCCTTGTTCGCGGGCTACCGGAACCCACGGGATGCGTAGGTAGGGGTCATACGAATCAGTCGTGCGCGCCAGCAAAAGCTGCCCCGGCGCGATCTCCGCCTGACGCCTATCCACGGCCACATCCAGCCGCTGAAGAGTGGGCGAAACCCGCCGCACCCGCTCAATGATCGCTTGCGCTTCGTGCATTCAAGCCTCTCTTAGGGGGTGTTCCCCACTATTGGGCTGCGCCGTTCCCACAACAGGACGTCGCGCCAGTGCCCGTGAAGCTGTCCTATTTTCTCTCGCCTTCCCACCAATCGAAAGCCGCAGTTTTGATGCAGTTGAAGGCTGCGTTGATTCTCCGGGAAAATACCCGCTTGCAGAGTCCATACCCCGGCTGCTTCAGACTCCTCAATGAGCCGGGTGAGAAGCTGCCTACCGATACCTTGGCCCCGAAAAGCGGCGGCAATGTAGATGCTCTCATCCGCCACCCCAGCATAAACCTCCCGGCTGGAATAGGGGGTGAGAGCAGCCCAGCCCGCAATCTCGCCGGATTCGGTGCAGGCCACAATCCGACAAGCAGGGCGGTGGGATTGATCCCATGCTGACCACTCCGGGAGAGTGGTTTGAAACGTGGCATTTCCCGTGGCAATACCCTCAGCGTAGATTTGGCTCACGGCTTGCCAATCCGTGGTCAACAGCGGCCGAAACCTGATCATCTTCATATGCCTTATCTTTGAGAGTGCCTATTCAACCAGCACACGCTCAGCCGTTGGGCAAAGCGCCCCTAGCCTACATCTTCGGGCATAAATCTGCAAATATGGTTATGATTTAGGATGTGGAAAGGAGCATCACGTGACCACCACCTATTTCAAAACCCTATATGATTACAGCTACCACATGCACCACCGCCTGTGGGAGAGCATTATGTCCTTAAGCGAGGAACAATTCATCCGCCCTTCCTCACACTCCATTGGCTCTGTGCACGAACAGATTACCCATGTGATGGACGCCGAAGAGACGTGGCTGCGGCGTCTGCATGGTGAAGAACCACCGTACCATACCGTCCATGATTACCCCACCCGTGAATCCATTCGGGCCGCGTGGGACAAAGTGGAACAGGGACTTCGGAGTTATGTCAATAACCTCACCGAAGCGCGCCTGAACGAACAACTCACCTATAAACGCAGTAATGGTGAAAGCTTCAGTACGCCGATTTGGGCGGTACTGCTCCATGTGGTTAATCATGGCACCGATCATCGGGCCCAGATTATGCGCCAAATTCACGACATGGGCGGCAAGACCTTCGCACAGGATTTGATTTTCTACCTACGCGAAAATGGATAAGCTGTCCACGTATGGAGATAAGTGACGACCATGATCATCCCTCTGATGCTTCTTGTGATCGAATGAAGCATTGGGGGGATGTTTGCTGAAAAAGTATTGGTTGCGCAGAGGCGAGATGTTCAGAGGATGCGAGGATGCTTTCAGAACTTGATGAACTGCGTCAGCGGGTTCGGATGCTGGAGCAGGAGCGAATTCAAGTACAGACGCTTTTGGAAGACGCGGCGAAGGGGGCATCCCTTGAAAAATATGGCCGGGGCATCAGTCTCTATGTTGACATAAACACCGGAATCATTGAGGAAGCGAACCCCAACGCCCTTGAGTTTTTGGGCTATGACCTCAAAGACCTCGTGGGAATGCCGATCACCCATCTTGAGATTCCTGACCCCGATTCAGTCCCCAAAAGTTATCTCGAATCTGCGATTGATATACAGGTTTTTCACTGCCGCTACCGTCATGCTCAGGGGCACGAACTGCCAGTTTTGGTGCAGCGCTGGCGTATCCCTAAGGACAACAAACGAGTCTATCACTATTCCCTCATTGATGAATCGCTGAGTGCGCAGGTGTGGCGCGAACTGAATCGCCGTGAGGACTCCGATCACCAGTTTCGGGAAAAGCTCAAAGTCCTCAATGAAGTGAATGGGGAACTGGGCAAGACGTCCTCTTTTGACGCCTTGTGCCGTCGCACAGTAGAGTTAGGATTGGCCAAGCTTGGCTTTGACCGCCTCAGTTTGTGGTTCCTTGATAGGGCCAACAAAATGATGGAAGGTTCCTTTGGGGTGGATGAAAGTGGCATCATCCGTGATGAGCGCGGACTGCATTGGTCTTTTGAAAACACCTTTATCGAACGTTTTCTCACGGGGGACTGGGAACCCGTCGTGACTTCTGAGGGGGCACCCCTGTATGATGATCAATCGAAGGTGTTGGGGTACGGATGGCACATTTCCGCGCCTCTACTTGACGGTGAAACCCTGATCGGCTATTTGGGAGCCGATAACTACCTTCACAAACAGGCCCTCAGAAGTTATCAGCCTGAACTACTGCGTCTGTATGGGGTGACGGTTGGGCATTTATGCGCCCGCCAACGCGAACAGGAAACGATTCGGAAGCTCTCCAACGCCATTCAACGCAGTACCTCCATGGTTTTGATCGTGGACAAGAACCGCCGTATTGAATTTGCCAATGAGTCTTTCTGCCACATTTCAGGATATACCCTTGATGAAGTTTTAGGGCATGATCTTGGGCTATTTTTCCCCCCGCTTTTTGTCCAAAATCTGTGGCAGAAAGCGCTTCAAGGTCAGGATTGGCATGGAGAACTCTCCCAACGCAAAAAGAGCGGTGATCCTTATGAGGTACTGCTCTCAATTTCCGGCATCCATAACCACCACGCTGATGATCCTATCGCCGAAAATGTGATCATCGTTCAGGAAGATATTTCGGCCCTCAAGCAAGCGCAGCAGAATGAACTTGAACTGAAACTTGAACATGAGCGCGTCCAGATGCTCGAAACTTTTGTGACCGACATCGGGCATGAGTTTAAAACGCCTTTGAGCATCATCAACACGGGAAGTTATCTGCTGAATATCCTCTTCCGCGACAATGAGCGGGCGCAGCAGTACTGCCAGCAGATCTCCGATCAGGTCTTTGACCTCAATCAAATGTTGGATGAAATTCTCGAAGTTGTGCGTCTTGAGCGTAATCCTCAATTTCATCTTGAACTCATCCCGCTAGAACGCCCAGTAAAGGAAGTAATTCAAGCGCTTGATTCCTACTTTTCTCAAAAATCTATAGGGTGTAAGACCATCTGGGAAGACTATCCATTGGTACAGGTGGATACGGAGCAGTTTGGACGTGCTTTTCGGGAGATTCTACATAATGCAATCCAATATACGCCGGACGGTGGGCATATTCAGATTCGGGTGAAGCGCGATGGGAATTGGATAAGCACCCGTGTGGAAGATACCGGTGTTGGTATTCCCGCAGAGGAAATCCCTCATATTTTTAGGCGTTTTTACCGAGTGGACAAAGCCCGCACCTTACGAGGCACAGGGCTTGGACTGCCCATCGCCCAAGCGATCATCGAAGCCCATAAGGGCGAGATCAGGGTAGAGAGCGTGGTGGGGCAGGGAAGCTGTTTTGAGATTCGCCTGCCTTCTGTCGCTGAAGGTTAAACCGCGCCCGGAATGCCCCAGATCAACAGCGCGCCGCTGCCATCGGCAAGGACGATGAGTTTGCCATCGGGTGACCATGCGCCCAGCAGAACGCCGTTGTTCTCCGGCGCGATTACCCCCCGTTGGAAGTCCTGAGAACTGCCTTTGAACCCATCAGTACGCCACAAGTAGATGCTGCTTTTCTGCCGGATCGCAGTGGTGAGCAGCAGTTCACCATTGGGCGAGAACTCTACCCACGAGGTTCCCTGTGCATGTCCGGGTAGTTTAGCAATGACCTTGCCTTCCTGATCAACCACAAACACGACACTTGCTTGTCCCGTCGAGGCAAGGAACCCTCCATTGGGGGAAAAGGTCAAACCTTGATCAGCCCCCAGCCCGGATTCGTTGACCGCAAAAAGGAGTGTGCCTGTCGTCGCATCGTGAATTTGAATCCCCGTAAAGGGTTTATCCAGATCATGGTTTGGAGGTGAGGCAAGCCCCACCGCAAAGCGGGCGTTATCTGGCGAAAAAACCAGTTTTTGAGCCAAGCCGGGGGTCCAACCGTGCAGTAGGTATCGTTGTTTGCCTTCAGGGATTGACCATATCCGGATGGTATCAGTACCCAAAGACTCCGCAGTGTTGTGAATACTGGCTAACATCTGCCCATCCGGGGAGTAGGACAAAGCCCTCACATTACCGGGCGCAGTGGCGGGGATAAGGGCGATGCGCACGTACTGGGCTGTGTCCCAGATCATAATATCACCCTTGACGCCCCCAGTCGCAAGCTGAGTGCCCGCCTGATTAATCACCGCCCGATAGACACCATCCTCGTTGCCCGGCGCGCTCGTGATCACCTTACCATCTTCCGCACTGGCAAAAAAGATCATATTGGTTACGCTTACCCCGGCCACAATTGTCGGATCAGCGCTAAAGAAGACCTCACGCAGCTTTTCACCACCAAAGGTGTGAATGATCTGGTACTTATCCATGTCCCAGTACACCGCCGTACCATCAGCATCAATGGTGATCATTCGGCGGCTGTTGGGTGAGAACACAATCCGGTTGACGGTTGTGGGGTGGGTTCTCAGCACGGCCAAGGGCTGAAGTCCCGCCGCATTACTGACTCCGATCACCTCCCCGCGTGGGCGGGAAGGCAGATCAGCCGGGGTCGGAAAAGCACCTCTGGTTGGTTCTGGAGCAGGTGCGCTCCCACAAGCCGTAAGCAGGAGCAGTAGCCCGATCCACCCCAACCAAAGCACCCGTAAGCGCATCATGCTTCACCTTCTGGGGTCAGAGGGGCCTCCCCGTCGAGATCATCGGATTCGTCCCCATCTTCGTCCTCAACCAGATCGGCAAGCCCGGTGAGATCATCGTCTTCACCCGCGACAATACCTTCGGGCAAAGCGCCAGTCAAGGCATCTTCCGGCAGGATCGCATCTTCGGTTGGTTCGTCCTTTGAAGCCTCAACCACAGCCACCCCGACGACTTTGTTTTTGCCCAACTTGATCAAACGCACCCCTTGGGTATTGCGTCCGATCAGTCGAATGTCCTCGGTTCGCATTCGGATGGCCATCCCGGTGCGGGTGATGATGGTGATCTCATCCGTGGGACGAACCGCATGGGCGCTCACGATCACCCCCAATTTTTTGGTCAGTCCAACGGTGTTGATGGTACGTGATCCTTGCCCATAGCGCCCCTGAATGCGGTATTCTTCCAGTGGGGTGCGTTTGCCAAAGCCGTTCACAGTCACGATCAGCAGTTCGGAGACCTCATTGTTGATCACATCCAGCGCAGCCAGATAATCCCCTTCTTGGAAGCGGATCGCGTTGACCCCCATTGCATTGCGCCCCATCACCCGCACTTCGTTTTCTTCAAAGCGGATCGACTTTCCGTAGGCTGTCACCAGAATCAGGTGATCGGAGCCGCTGGTATGTTTTGCCCAGCGGAGTTGATCCCCTTCATCAAGACTCATGGCGATCAGACCATTGGCGCGCACCGAAGCAAATTCGTGGGCCTCCACCCGTTTGATCTTGCCCCCTTGCGTACATAACACAAAGTAACCTTCGTCAAAGTCTTTGACGTGGGTGAGGGCAGTGATGTGTTCCTCCGGGCTGATCATCATCAGGCTGGTGAGGATGGTGCCCTTGGCCGTTCGATCCGCCTCCGGAATCTGGAAAGCCCGCAGGGCATAAACCTTGCCCAGATTCGTGAAGAACAACACATGGGAGAGTGAGTTGGCACTCAGCAGATGCTCAACATTATCTTCTTCGCGGGTGGTCATACCCATCACCCCACGCCCGCCCCGGTTCTGGGTACGGTACTGGGATGAAGGCGAACGTTTGATGAAGCCCCGTTTGGTCAGGGAGATCAGTACTTCCTCATCACGGATAAAGTCGGTCTCATCAAAATCGCCCACCGTGTTGAAGTCAAGACGGGTACGGCGTTCATCCCCAAACTTTTGCGCCAGTTCGTTCAGGTCTGTTTGGATCAGATGCAGGACTTTGCGGGGGTGGGCCAGCAGATCGCTGAGGTAGTTGATCTGGTTGTTCACCTCACTGTACTCATCTTCAATCTTGCGCCGTTCAAGGCTGGCAATCCGGCGGAGCTGTAAGTCCAAAATCGCTTGTGCCTGCGCTTCACTCAGATCAAAGAGGATCATTAGGTTTTCGCGGGCTGCGTCGGTATCATCCGCCTCCCGGATGGTCCGAATGATGTCATCAATATTGGCAAGGGCCTTCAGATACCCTTCGAGGATATGGGCCCGCGCCCGCGCCTTGTTCAGTTGAAACTCGGAGCGGCGGCGAATCACCTCCCGGCGGTGTTCGATGTAGATTTGCAGAGAGCGCTTAAGGCTGATTGTGCGTGGTTCATTATCAACCAAGGCCAACATCTGCACCCCAAAGGTGCTTTGAAGCTGGGTATGTTTGTAGATTTTGTTGAGCGCAACCATCGGTTGGGCAGCACGTTTGAGTTCGATCACGATGCGCATTCCGTGCCGGTCGGATTCATCGCGCAGATCGCTGATCTCCTCCAATTTACCTTCCTTGACCAGCGCCGCCAGACGTTCAATCACGCTCACTTTGTTGGTCTGGTAAGGTATCTCGGTGACAATGATCGCCTGTCGATCCCCATTTTTACCGATCTCTTCCACCTCGCAGGTAGCGCGCACAATCAATCGTCCGCGCCCTGTGGCATAGACCTCTCGAAGGGACTCACCTGCGAGGATCGATGCCCCTGTGGGAAAATCAGGGCCTTTCACAAACTGCATCAGATCATCCACACTGACGTTTTCGAGATCGTCGTAGTGATCGATCATGTATGAGACCGCCGCGGCGATCTCTCGAAGGTTGTGTGGGGGGATATTGGTGGCCATGCCGACCGCAATCCCGCTGGAGCCGTTCACCAGAAGGTTGGGTAGGCGTGCTGGCATAACCGTTGGCTCTTGCAAGGAGCCATCGAAGTTGTCTATCCAATCAACAGTATCCTGATTGAGGTCTGCCATCATCTCTTCGGCAATGGCAGCGAGACGCGCTTCGGTATAACGCATTGCAGCAGGGCCGTCACCATCAATGCTGCCGAAGTTACCCTGCCCATCCACAAGGGGATAACGCATTGAGAAATTCTGAGCTAAGCGCACCATTGCATCATAGACGGCGGAGTCGCCATGAGGATGGTACTTGCCCAGCACCTCTCCCACGATACGGGCGCTCTTTTTGTATGCGGTGTTGGGGCGTAAGCCCATATCATGCATCACATAGAGGATACGGCGATGAACGGGTTTGAGACCATCTCGCGCATCGGGCAAGGCACGGGCCACGATAACGCTCATGGCATAATCGAGGTAGCTCTCGCGCATTTGATCGTCGATGCTGACTGGGCGAATCGTTCCAATATCCATACACTTTTTTCCTTCGTTTGACACCTTTCTATTATACCCGATCTGGGGCCTTCCTGCGAGAGGCGAATCATAAGATGTCATGAGGAAAAATTGGGGCAAAATTAGGAGCTTTAGACGGGGTTCTTTCACAGTTTTAAATGGAAACGTTTAACGTCGACAGTTATAGCACCTCATCTTCCCTGCTGATCAGTTCCACACCGCCCACGGTGGAACTAAGAAGGTTAGAAGTTACGCACCTGCCCCAGAAAAAACCCACCCCATGCCTCCTTTCAGGGGTAGGTTTTAGGGAAATAGGGTCGGAAACCCTCACTGACTTCCGAATCAGCGCCGGAGGCTCAGCGCACAGGCTCCATCAATGCCTCTTTTAGGCACGCACCGGTATGCGAATGCGCCATTTCGGTCACCTCCTCCGGCGTGCCCTCAGCGATCAGCCGACCCCCGGCCGCACCGCCTTCGGGTCCCATGTCAATGATCCAGTCTGCGGCTTTGATCAGATCGAGATTGTGCTCTACCACGATCACTGTGTTGCCCGCATCCACCAAGCGCTGGAGGAGTGCCAGCAGTCGGGTGGTGTCGGCTGGATGCAGCCCAGTGGTAGGTTCATCCAACAGGTACAGGGTGCGTTTGGAGGTGCGCCGTCCCAACTCCTTGGAGAGTTTCACCCGCTGAGCCTCACCCCCAGAGAGGGTTGTCGCAGGCTGCCCAAGCTGCAAGTAACCCAGCCCCACATCAACCATCACCTGTAACCGGGAAGCAGCCGCGGGCACATCCTTAAAGAGGTTCAAAGCTTCTTCGATGGTCAGGTTCAGCACCTGAGCGATGTCGTGATCGCGGTACTTCACGGCCAGTGTCTCCGCTTTGAAGCGCCGTCCCCGGCAGGCAGGGCAGATCACCTCAACGTCGGGCAAGAAGTGCATCTTCACCGTCAGGGTTCCCGCACCCTCACAGCGTTCACAGCGTCCACCGGGCACATTAAACGAGAAGTGGCGGGCGCTCATCTTACGCTGATGGGCTTCAGGGGTTGCTGCAAAGGCTTCCCGGATGGGTGTGAAAGCATCGGAATAAGTGGCCGCGTTAGAACGGGGAATACGTCCGATGTGTTCCTGATTGATGGTGATGAGTTTGTCGAAGTGTTCCCAGCCCTCAATGGACTGATGCGCGCCGGGGGCTTCGCTGGCCCCATAAAACCGTTGGCGTCCGGCCCTGTCCAAAATGTCAAAGATCAGCGAGGACTTCCCCGATCCCGATACCCCCGTCACCGCTACCAGCATCCCTAGAGGCAACCGCACGGTCACATCCTGAAGGTTGTGCTCACGAGCACCCCGAATGGTGATCCATTTCCCCGTCAAAGGGCGGCGTTTCTCCGGGATGGGAACGCTCAACCGTCCAGCCAAAAACGCTCCTGTTAAGGTCACAGGCATCTGGGACACCTCTGCTGGGGTGCCTGCTGCCACAATCTGACCACCCTGTTTGCCGGCCCCCGGCCCAAAGTCAACCACATAGTCTGCCGCGGCGATCAGTTCCAGATCGTGTTCAACGACCAAGATCGTGTTGCCCAAGTCCCGCAGGCGGCGCAGGAATCCGATCAGGCGGGCGGTGTCGCGGGCATGGAGTCCGATGGTTGGTTCATCAAGGACGTACAGCACCCCACTTAGCCCCGAACCCAGAAGCGAGGCCATCCGCAGCCGCTGGGCCTCGCCCGTAGAAAGGGTGGGTGAGGAACGATCCAGCGTCAAATAGCCTACCCCAACTTCGGTAAGGCGATGCACCCGCTGGTGAAGGTCATCAAGGATAGGTCCAGCCACGAGCATTTCTTGATCATTCAACTGATTCGGCAGTGTCTTCAGCCACTCACCTAAAACACTGAGAGGCATTTGCGCGACCTCAATGATGGTCTTTCCGATGACTGTGACCTTTCGGCTCTCCGACCGGAGTCGGGTTCCGTTACAGTCGGGGCAGGTTTGGGTGATCAGAAGCTCGTCGATCTTCTGGCGGTAATCGGCATCCTGAATGTGTTCGGCGTAACGGCGCAGCAGGCTGCTGGCGATACCTTCAAACCGCCCCCGGCTCACTGTTGTGGGTGGTTCCATGTTGGGGAAGTGTTCTCGAAACTGGGGACTCTCCACCCCAAAAAAAAGTAGATCGTGCTGGATCGGCGGGTAGTCCTTGATAGGCAGGGCCGGGTCAAAGTCGAAGCCATAATACAGCGCGGCGGCTTGTAGGGTCTTCACATTGTGCTTGAGGAGCTGGACTTCCCAACCATGAACCCCACCCTCCAGAAGGCTCTGCTCCTCATTCACAAGGCGCTTCAGGTTGGCCTGATGGACGGTTCCCAAACCGGTGCAGGTAGGGCAGGCCCCGACTGGTTTGTTGAACGAGAAATTAGCCATACCCATTTCGGGCAGATGTGCCCCGCAGTGAGGGCACGACACAAAGGACTGGGACTCGAGGGTGTCGCCGTTGTTGTCGCTGGCCCAATCGATAGGGGATTCATCAAAGGGGGGAGGCACATCCTTTCCACAAGCAGGGCATGAGCGATGTCCAAGGCGAGCAAAAAGCACCCGCAGGTAGGTGTAAACCTCTGTGGTAGTGCCCACCGTCGAACGGGGGCTGTGGTTGGTCAGATATTGATCAATAGCGATGGAGGGCGACAACCCCTCGATGGAGTCAATGGGTGGCTTGCTGAACCCACCGGGCACATAACCGAGCGATTCGAGGTACTGGCGCTGTCCTTCCATAAGCAGAATATCGAATCCCAGCGTAGACTTGCCGGAGCCTGAAAGCCCCGTCAGCACAACGATCTTCCCTTTGGGGATGCTCAGGGTGATGTTCTTCAGGTTGTGGAGGCGGGCGTTACGGACAGTGATAAACGGCTGCATCAGCTTCAACTCCCCAGAACGAGGCGCAAGGGTATTGCGTCTCACCACATGTACACTTTAATTGTAAGACCCTAGTGCGCCATGGGAGGGTTGGGGATTTTGAGGGGTATGTTTTTTGAAGGATTTACCCCTCAAACACCCCCAACAAGCACAAAGTCGCTGTAGGGGCGACCCCACGTGGTCGCCCGGCCCGTGGGCACAAACGACCGGGCAGCCACACAAGGCTGCCCTTACAAGGCGGATTTTGTGGAGGTAGACCTGCAATCTTCCCCAGTACCCGCCGCATACATTCCCAAAAGAGGCGTTCATTAAAAATCTACCCCTGAAAGCTGAGGGGGTGGAGGCGACAGTGTCTTTTACCCTCCCCCGCCCGCCGAGTACGGCAGGGGGATGAGGGCACCGCGCAGCGGTCGTGGGGGTGAGGGCTGAGGGGGCGGCGATGCTTCAATCTTCAACTGCGTAAGTCCGAAAGGTATCAAGCGCCGTTGTGAAGCTGGTAATTTCAGGGTTGGACTGGGCGCTTGAGGTAGCCCCGCCATGTCTGTAGAGCGGGGCGTTCCCCACCTTGCTCATCGAACACACCAGTATCGCGCCACAAGACCATCAGATCGCCCTTATCTTTGACCAATTCCCAAAGGGCATCATAATCGCGCAGCACATAGTTGACCACAAACTGAAAACGATACTGCTGCGCCGCCTCCAAAGCAACCTGTATCCACTGATTCTGTTTGTCAGGGGTACTGGGCATGGTTAGGGGTGTCTGAGTCAAGATCAAGTCCTGAGCAGGATAGCCCATTTCACTGATGGCCAGCGGCTTACCCGGCGCGAGGGCCACCAGATCACTAATCAAGGTTTCGGGGATGCGGAAAGTCATGGCGCTGGTCAAGTAGGGGTACAGGGAGAGGGCAAAAACATCGGTGTAGTCGATCAGATCGCGCAGGGTTTTCATCTGGGACTCGTGATTCGCTTCGGCCAGATACCCCTCGATCAGGCTGGTGCCGTGAAAGGTCGTTAGGATCGTCAGGTCGGGATAAGCCGCCTTGAGGGTCTGATACACTTCGCGGTGGAAGCGCACAAAGCCATCCCACAGATCGGGGGCGTTGGTCATGAGCAGGTTGACCTCGATCCCGATTCCCAAATAGTCCGGCTCAAAAACCTGAATCAGCCGCTGGCAGTAGTACACATAGGCCTTGATCACCTCTGGATCGTCAAATTTGGCTTTGTCCCACGGTGAAGGCAGGGGCATGTCACCTTGTGCGCCTCGATACAGGGCTAACCCGTTACGCAGGAGAGCAATCGGGCTGACCTGCACGTAGCGGCGGTGGTTTTTGGGAATCTTGGCTGTGGATGCCTTCCATTCCGCCTCTAGAATCGGGTGAAAAGGCTGCCCTTGAAGGGCCTCCACCCACGGGACACCGTTGTCGAAGCTGAAGGCGATCAAGTCGGCCTCGCGCCCGATGGTGGTGAAGGTGTAATCAACCGCCTCCTGACTGACCGCATACGGAAAGGTGGTGAAACCCATATAAAACGAACGGGATTCTTGGGCTGTGGTGGGAAGGGCACTGAAGCCCAAGCCACCGGCCACCATCAACGCGATCCACAACTTCTTTAGATGCGTTTTCATGATCGGGTCGAGTCCACTTTGGGCGCAGGGGGATCAATGGTTTGTTCTGCCTGAGGGGCTTCCGTTGTCTGGGGTAGGGTATCTACCGAAGTGCTTGGCGGCGTTGAGGGCAACTCACTGGGGACAGCGGTGAGCGCTTCTCCCTCAACGGGTAAGGCTGGGGTTGAGGGTGTACTGGCTTGATCATGAAAGGCAATGATCGCATCTTTGGCAGCCTCAAGGACTGCTGGATCATGATCCTCGATATTGGGCACGTTCTGAGGCTTCACCATCGCCTGCCCGATTAATTTGTGAAGATCCTCGGCGTGCTCGTAGGCATGGTGAATCATGATCTCCACAAGGAGCTTCACCGTTCCTGTTTGGCCCCACGGCATTAACAGTTTCTGGTTAAACTTCTCCTCGGTAACTTGCGCCACAACTTCCTTAAGAGTCTTGCGGGCCATCTCCCACTCTGCGTAGACTTGTTTATAGTCCAGTGCAACTCGCTCCTCAACGGATTGGGCATTGTAATAATCAATGCCCCGATAGGCAGGTGTACCCGGCTCATCACCCTTCAGGTGCGCTCGCAAAGAGCCGATGGTGGCCTCATCCCACCCGGTCAGGTGGGCTAAGAACTCCTTAAACGTCCAACCCGGATACAGCGTTTCACTGGATGCAACTTGATTGACCAGATCACGGATCATGGTATGGGCTGTGTCTAATTGGCTGAGCAGATCATCGATTTCTTTCATGGTAGAACCTCATCAAAGATTACGTTTGAGGTCAGGGGTTGGTTGCATCATGGATCGCTTCTTGAACCGCTGCCCGAAGTTCGTCCAGCGAGGGGGCATAGTTGCCCACCCTACGGATCACAATCCCAGCAGCGCAGTTAGCCAGCGCCGCCGCTTGTGCATAAGATGCCCCGACACTGAGGGCAAGCGTTACCACCGCTAGGACCGTATCGCCTGCGCCGACAGTATCAAACACGTCCTGCACCTTTGGCGCGACAATGTGCATCCCGTGTCCATCTTGGGCGCAAACGCTGATCCCCTCCGCGCCTCGGGTGATCAACATCGCCCCGCGCAGTCGGAGTGTCTTGGCCAATTCTGATCCAGCGGCTGCAAAGTCACCATCGGTATGAAGGGTTCGCCCTAGGTGGCGGCTCACTTCATCGGCGTTGCATTTCACCAGATCATAGCCGCTAAATTTCTCCAACTCACCCTGTGCATCAGCGGTGGCCAGAATCCCCCGCTCATCACAGGCATCCCGTACCGTTTGGGCGATGGGCCCGGTAACGACCCCGGCCAGATAATCGGAGACTGCGACTGCCTGAACGTGTGGCGCAAGGGCCCGAATCCGATCCAGCACGGCGGCTTCACCTGCACCTGTCAGAGGGTGGCGATCCACCCGATCAATGCGGGCCACTTGTTGGGGAAACCGAAGCCCAGTCTGGGCTAAAACGCGAGTTTTGGTGGTGGTGTGCCGTTCGGGATCAACCACCAGTCCTACTGGATCGATCCCCCGCCCCTGAAGCAGTGAGCGTAGGGTCTCAGCATTGGAGTCCGCACCTACTACCCCGATCTGGAGGGCCTTAGCACCCAATGAGGCGATATTGGCCGCAGGGTTGCAGCCACCGCCGGGAATCAGGTCGCGCCGCACGAACTCTAGTACAGGCACGGGGGCTTCACGACTGAGCCGTGCGGCTGTACCTACCAGATATTCATCCAGAACCACATCACCCACTACCATGATCGTGATCCCGGAGAATCGATCCAAAAAGGAACGCAGATCAGTCAAGTGATTCCAACTCCTCCAGCCGAGGCAGGGAGGGAATTGCGCCGCGGCGGGTGGTGGTGATCGCCCCTGCTTGACAGGCACGCCGCATCAAACGCCCTAAAAAGGCTTCGTTGAGGTGGTCAAGATTGGCAGGCAATCCGGCCAGTGTTGCAGCCGTGAAGGCATCCCCCGCGCCCGTAGCATCAACGACCTGACTCACTGGCGGCACATTGGCCTCATACACCTGCCCTCCATATCGATAGATGCAGCCCTTTGCGCCCAGTGTGATCAAAACCAAGCGCGCTGGCACATGCAGTTTATTGAGTGCCATCCGGGGATCGGTCTCGCCTGTAACCAGCGACAGTTCCAGTTCATTCATCTTGATGATGTCCACCTCGGAGAGGGGTTCGGCAGCGGCTGAGATGCTGCTTGTGCCCCACAAAGCCGGACGCCAATTGAGATCAAAGGAGCAGATCACCCCGGCAGCGCGGGCCATACGGAGCGCTTCGAGGGTCGCGCTGCGGGCGGGATCATGTACCAGCGAAACCGACCCAAAGTGGAAGATACGAGCGTTTTGAATCAACTTCACATCCAGATCAGCCGGGCTGAGGCGCACATGGGCCCCTTCAAAAAAGGCAAAAGCAGGGTCTCCGCTGGCTGAATGAGAGACAAAGGCAAGGGTGGTCAGGGTTTGGGGATCATCAAGAAGGTTTCGGGTGTCCACCCCTTCTTGTGCCAATGTCCGGCGCAGTCCGCGCCCAAAATCATCCGAACCCACCTTGCCGATAAAGGCTGCGGATCGCCCCAAGCGCCTCACCCCCACGGCAACATTGGCCGGTGCACCGCCCGCTTTGGGTTCAAAGGCAGGTGCGTCAAATAGAGTCACATCTTTTTGGGTACTGACCATATCGATCAGCAGTTCACCCAAGGTCACAATTTCGCTCATTAAGTGCCGTCCATCTGAAAGCCAAGCCCAAATCACTCAACTGGGGGCAGGTATCCACCCCCAATAGATTGCTGATTTTAGTGCATTTCCGCCAGTGTGCGTCGGGCGATCACCATACGTTGAATCTGGCTGGTGCCTTCACCGATGCTCATCAGCCGCTGATCGCGGTACATACGCTCTACCGGAAATTCCGCACTGTAACCGTAACTGCCGTGAATCTGAAGGGCATTAAAACACACCCGTTCGGCGACTTCGGAGGCAAACAACTTAGCCATCGCAGCCTCTTTGGTGAAAGGTTTGCCCTGATCACGCAGCCATGCGGCCCGCATCACTAACAGACGGGCCGCCTCAATTTCTAGGGCCGCGTCTGCGATCATGAATTGAATCGCTTGGTGTTGGGCAATAGCCTGCCCAAAGGCACGACGCTGCTGGGCATACTTCACCGCTTCCTCAAAGGCCCCCTGAGCCAACCCTACCGAAAGCGCCCCAATGCTGATGCGTCCGCCATCGAGGGTGGACATCACCTGATGGAACCCGCGTCCTTCTTCACCCAGAAGGTTATCGGCGGGCACAGCCACCCCATCATAACTGATCATCTGGGTGGGGGAGCCTTTTAGTCCCATCTTTTTTTCGGGTGGGTGAAGAGTCACACCGGGCATATCGGGTTCGATCAGGAGCATCGAAAACCCCCGCGTCCCGGCCTCCTTGTTGGTGCGGGTAAAGGTCACAATCACCGGCGCAAATTGAGGATTGGTGATCCACGCTTTGGTGCCTGTAACCACCCATTGATCCCCCTGCCGCACGGCAGAGGTAAGGGCGTTGGCAAGGTCAGAGCCGGCATTGGGTTCGGTCAAAGCCAAGGCGCCCAAATGCTTACCGCTGGCCAGCAGCGGTAGATATTTCTCTTTTTGAGTTTTAGTTCCCCAACGGATCAGGGGCCCGCAGCACAACCCATTATGGGCTGAGACGGAGAGCGCCGTAGAACCACAGACACGCCCCATTTCCTCAATGGCGATGGCTGCGAGTACACTGTCGCCGCCCATGCCCCCATATTCTTCCGGGATTTGCAGCCCCGTCAGCCCAAGCGCGGGCATTTTTTGGATGGCCTCCCAATGAAGCGTCCCGGTTTTGTCCACCTCAGCCGCGTAGGGCTTGAGCTCCCCTTCGCAAAAATCACGCACGGCCCGTTGAAACATGATCTGTTCTGAAGATAGTTCAAAATTCATTTGAAACCCTCGGTGAAGTCTTTTGAGGAGAATTCTAGCGTTAGAGGACGATCTGCGCATCTTAGAGGGCGGGTGCGGGATCTCCCAACATGGTCGGGAGCATCTGTAGAGTCATGGATGTGAGGACTGTCCCCTCCCCACAAAAAAGCCCCCACTGCCTGTGTTTTTCAGACAGCGGGGGCACCTGTTAGCAACCCGATTTAGAACTTACTTGAGTCCCATCACATCCACCACCGAACGGACGGCCTTGGCAGAGACTTCCAACATCCCTTTTTCCTCAGCATTTAAGTCCATTTCGATGATTTTCTCCACGCCTTTTGCGCCCAACACTGCGGGCACACCGATGAACAGATCTTTGTAGCCGTATTCCCCTTGCAGGTATACCGCAGAGGCGATCACCCGCTTTTTATCCTTGAGGATCGACTCGATCATGCTGACTGAGGCCGAGGCCGGCGCATAGTAAGCGCTGCGCCCCATCAACCCTACGATCTCTCCGCCACCCTTGCGGGTGCGTTCGATAATCGCCTGAATCTTGTCCTCACTCATCAGTTCACGCAGAGGGATGCCTGAGACCGAAGTATGGCGGGGCAGGGGAACCATCTCATCACCATGCCCACCGAGTACGATGCCGTGTACATCCTCAACACTTACCCCAAGTTCCATCGCAATGAAGGTTTTGTAACGGGCAGTGTCAAGTGCACCGGCCTGACCGATAACCCGCTCACGAGGGAAGCCCGAAACCGACTTGACCACATGGCACATGGCGTCAAGGGGGTTGGTGACCACAATTATGATCGAATTGGGCGAATACTTCGCTAGTTTTTCGGTCAGGGGGCCAACCACATCCTGATTGATCTTGACCAGTTCATCGCGGCTGGGGAACTTGCCCGTGACTGGGTCTTTCTTGCGTGGCACGCCCGCGGTGATCAGGATCACATCAGAGTCGGCGGTGGGTTCGTAGTCGTTGGTACCCACGATCTTGAGGTCAAAATCCTCAACGGGGCCAGAAGATGCCAAATCAAGGGCAACACCTTGAGGCAGTCCATTCACCAAATCGACCAACACCACATCGGCGAGTTCCTTCGTGGCAATCCAGTGTGCGGAGGTGGAGCCGACTGCCCCAGCACCCACAACAGTGACTTTGTTACGACGCATTTTCAGTTAGTCCTTATTACTTTTCTTCATCATGCACTGCACGACCACCTCGAAGGTGATCGGTGAGTTTCTTGAGTTCATCCCACTTGCCCTCAGCGGCAAGCTGCGCCTGAGCGGGGAAGGTCTCGGCCTTGCCAACCATCCTCACGCCTGCGCTCTTCACGATCTTTTCGATGTCTTCAGGTTTCATTTGCGCCAGTTGGCCAAAACGTTTGACCCCAGCAGCACGCAGGGTGGCTGCAATCTTGGGCCCGATCCCTTCAATGTTGGTCAGATCGTCATCCGGTTCAGGGGTTTCGGCTGCCTTGGGTGCCTCGTCCGGCGCTGCTTTCTCCACCTCAGATACAGCGCTTGGGGGCGTTTGAGGCACGGCTGGCAGGTTAGGTGCATAATCAGGCGATGGCACTGGTGATTCAAACTTGGTGGGTGCGGGCGTCTCGTTGCTCTTTGGG
>JACSRJ010000137.1 GCA_014879835.1 Anaerolinea sp. | reverse complement strand
CTCACGCGATTGGCGCTGCGCGCCCTTCGGGTTCCTCGAAGCGCCATTATCGTAAGCAAGCGGAGCTTGAATCCGATAACCCCCTAATATCCCACCGCACCGCAGCAGCCGCAGCGCTCCTGTATGCCCTTAATCCCACCCTCGTTTGGCATAGTCAGGATATGCGCAATTATGCACCGTGGGTAGGGCTGAGCTTGATCAGTTTGTGGCTTGGAGTACGCCTGATAACGCTCCCAAATCATCAAGGGGATCGCTGGCGCTACGGGATCGCGGCTGCAAGCGCAATCTACACCTTCTTTCTTGAAGGGTTCTTGATTCTGGTTCAGGGGTGGCTGGCCCTGCTCAGCGGAAGGCGCACTTTACGGCGCTGGATTGAAGGGCTGCTGTTGACCTTCATCGTTTGCCTTCCCCTCGTTTATCAAGTTTACCGACTAGCGAACAGTGGTTATCGGGGGGCGCTCACTGGCGCTGATCTGCGTGCTTTGCCTGCTTTTTTTGATTCGCTTATGTGGGGGGAGTTTTTGCCCGGTGCTCCCCCACCGACTCTGCTTCTGCTGATCGCCAGTCTGGTGATCATCGGTTGGCGGTCGCGCCGCTTGGGGCTGTGGTTAGCGGGTGGGTTGATCATCCCGTCAGTGCTGCTGACTCTTGTGTCCACCCGGCTGGATGTATTTGGGTCCCGCTATTTAATCGCGCTGCTGCCCCTCATGTTTTTGATCTTCGTACTGGCCCTGCGCTCAGTTTCGCAGCAGTTTTTCCCCCTCACGGTTGGGGCGATTGCCCTCTTATCGTTGATCTCGTTGGGGGGGTATTTCAGCCCCGAAAACCATAAAGCGCCTGATTGGTACGGGCTGCGAGATTACCTCAAAGCGCATGTCCAGCCGGGTGACACGGTGATCATGACTTCACCAGATGCAGCCACAGGGGTGCTTGATCCGGCCTTTGGTTACTACTATCGTTTGGAGGTTCCGCTGCTGCCCCTGCCCTATCCCGGGATTAATACGGAGGCAAAGGTTCGAGAGGTGATCGCGCACAGTGAACGGGTTTGGTTCATTGTGAGCGGTACCAATGCGGCCGGTGTGGATGCGGCTTTGCGTGAAGCCGGAGTATTGATTAGCGATGAGCGTGCGGGGCGATCCTTTTTAGTGCGCGCTTATCGAAAGCCCTAAGGGCAGGCTTATTGAGTAGCCCTTTCAGCCTTTCCAGTGCACGATACGTTTGGCCACCTCAGAGAGCGCCAGCACCATTGGAGAATTGGGAAAATCGATGGCCGTGATCCCGGTTTTGCCCAGTCCGGGAGGAATCTCTACATGAGGCACCACCGCGCCCACCTCGCGCCCATAGACCCGTTCAACTTCCCCGCGCACATTGTTAAAGTCGTAGCTGTCAGGGACGTCGCACACCACCAAAAATGAATGAGGCACTTCCATCTTATCGGCGATCTCGACCAACACGCCAGTGCCTTGAAAGTCCTCGTTACCCAGACGCATCACGATGGCAAGGAGATCCGTCACCGCAAAGATAGGCAGGGCTGCATGGTCGATCCCGGCTGCGCCGTCAATCAGAAAGATGTCAATATGATGGGCGGTGGCGATCTCGTCCAGTCCTTCGCGGAAAAGGGTGGGATCAAAGCCCTCACGGGTGATCTGTTTTTCGCGTTTGGAGTTGCTGTGCGCAGGGATGAGGTAGACGCGGCCCTTACTTTTTCCTAGGGCCGGGGTGATCTCATACACGATCTTATCGGCGGGACAGTCACCAGCCAGAAAATCGCTCAGGGCATGGGAAAAATCCGAGTCAGTTTTGCCAAACTGACGGTGAAGTTCAGGTCGGTTAAAATTGGTATCGACAACACACACGCGCAGTCCACGCCCAACCAATAAGGCAGCGAGGTTAGCAGTGACGGTGGTCTTCCCAACTCCATCGCGGAATGAATGAACACACACGATTTTGGGCAAGGCGCGTTATCCTCACAGGATTTGACAAATTTAAGTATAAAGGATTTTTAAAAGTGGCGCGAACCTCATTTCTGAGCGCTGTTTGCCAACTTCGCCTTTAACATGGGAATTAGCCCACCTGCTTCCAGAATCGCCTTGAGTGAAGGCGACAGCGCCGGGAAACTGAACTCACCAGCGGCGCAGCGCACCCGATAATGCTCTGAGTCAACGGTGATCACTTCACCGGGCTGGATCGCCTCAACTGCTTCCGGACATACCACGGGTAGAAGACCACCATTGACGGCATTGCGGAAATAAATGCGGGCAATCGACTTGGCGATCAGCACCCGCACCCCTGCCATTACCAGACAGGTCACTGCCTGCTCACGGGAGGAGCCATTGCCCCAATTGCTGCCCCCAACCACAATGTCACCCGGTTGGACGGACTTAGCAAAGGTAGGATCGATGTCCTCCAGCGCATATTTTGCCATCTGATTGGGGTCGGAAACCGTGTAGGTGTACTTCCCCGGAAAGATCACATCGGTGTTGACATTGTCGCCATACTTCCAGACGCGCCCTGAAAAGATCATGGTCGTTCCCTTACCTGAACATGTAGTGTGGATCGATAGTTCCGCAGCCCCGGTAAAAAGCGCCGGGTCAAAGGATGTTTTAGCCCCGTCCTGCCAGCCGACTTTGAAGGGCGTAGGGCGCAGCCGAGACCTCATCAAAGACTTTGGTGAAGGCGCCGTTGGCCCAGATAAACCCCGTTCGATGGATACCTGAAGCGCAGCAGTTTGGCTCGTCAGGGAGGTAATCCGGCTCTACAAGGGTAAGCCCACCAAGATACCACTGCATTCCGCCCTTATAAGCCTCCCCCGAAAAGACGGAGATCAACGCCCCTCCCTCAAGGTATTGGTAAATGTTGGGCAGCAGCACGCTGCCTGTACCATCACGCACCACATTCCAAATCAAGAAAGGCTTACCCGTGCCCTCAAAGTCAAACACACTCACATCTAAAGTGCGCGCAAAGGGTTCACTTTGCTGCTGCATGATCAGCACCCATGACCCCTCGTGTGGCTCAAATACCCGCAGGGTATCGACCGGTTGGGTGTTGTTGGTCATCTCGATCCGCGAGAGCACCACCACAATTGGGGTCTTTTTGTCGCCCCGCAAGTTGGTGCTGGCGAGGCACACGATCTGCTCTGGAGCGCGCACCGCCGCCTCTAGGGTGCTAAGGGACGAATCCCATCCGGGGACACCATAGCGGGTAATGTCCACCCCATCGCACACAGGGTGGTTGTAGACTGATAAGGTGCGATCTACCTGAATCCCGTACCCTGCATCAGACAGCCAACCTTCGAAATTTCCGGCGCGCACTTTCCACCAGCGGTAATAGTCCGCTTCAGCCGGGCCTTCGGTGACGGTGAAAGGGCTGTTGGACGGAAGGGTGGTCAGGGGGACACTGCTGAACCCCGGATTCGGATACAAGGAAATGGGTTGTGGCACCCGGGCCGCTGCACTCAACTGCATCCCCGGTGAGACCCGCCCAAAATAAGCAGTGCTGATGACCTCGTTATTGGGGCTGATCCAACCGCTGACCCCAGCCGAAGTGATGATCGGCATCCAGTTGCGTCCCTCGGATTGCTGGAGTGCCCCGCGCCACAAGAAACGAGTGTTGCTAGCCAGCACCCCAACTTGGGGTGCGGTCAAACTCGGTTGTGCATAGATCATCACGGATTGACCGTTCTGTACCTGCACCACCACATCCCCCGGAAGCATTCCCGCCTGTGCGCTTATCCCCGTAAAGCCCAACCCTAAGAGGGTGACGATCAGTACCGTCAACAATCGGCGGATCATGGTAAACCTTCCTCCATCACAGATCAACATATTCCCATAGCATTTAAAAGGGCAGCCCCTTTGCACCCAAAAACCCTTTGATCTCGGAGATATTGCCCGCATGAAAGACTGCATGAGAGGCGATGGTCGCAAGGACTTCATAAATGGGACGTTCTGCCCCCAAGAATCTGACGATCCGGTGCAGCTCTTCATCCGTGATCTGCTTCAGGTAAGCATCCGTCGTCTCGTAAACCACCTGACGGTACTCCGCGATAGGGGCTAAAGTCACTGGGGTTCGTTTGGCCTCATCCCAACCGCCGCGCCGGATCATGTCTGTGAGTCCGATTTTTGGGGCCCATCCGCCCGATTCCCAAACCGATTTTTTACCCTGAAACAGCTCATTGATGACCCGATCTTCGGTATTCAGCAGATGGATCAAGCTGGCCCGGATGGGGTTGGATGCACCCGGCGGCTCAGCGTTCAACTGCTCGTCGGTCAGATCCATAAGCGCTAAATCCAGCATGTCGTGGGCCGCTTTAAATTGCATCTGGATATAAATACCAGCGTCCATAACGGTTAATCTCCTGTGCGGATGAGGCATCTAGGGGTTCATTATACTCGATGTATCGGGTCAAGCGAGATGGACGTGGTTTGGGATGCAATCCTGAGCGATTGCTTAAAAACCCGCCGTTTTCCCGGCGCGGAATCGGCGCACCTTTGATAGAGGGGGAACTGCCCTGCTATAATGACCCTTCAAATAAAGGGTAGGTATGCGGAAAAAGTCATCGCTGGTTCAGGTTTGCCCTATATGTATGGCGACGCAGCCGCTTGAAAAGCCGCGCTGTGATAAATGCGGCGCGATTCTGCGCGATCTGCCTGAGAAAACCGCTCGAATTATTCCCGTCACCACGGGGAGCGGGCGATCTATGGGGCGATTCCCAAATGTGATTGAGGCCCCCATACGCACCGATTGGGAAGCGGGTGAATCAGACCTGCACGAAGCGGTCATGCCCCGTGCCCCACTCTCCTTTATTGTGGTGGGGGTAATCGTGTTCACCATTCCGATTGTGGTGGGTGGGCTGCTGGCGTTTGGCGCGATGAT
>JACSRJ010000146.1 GCA_014879835.1 Anaerolinea sp. | reverse complement strand
GGGACGCTCCGAAAGCCGCCTGAGCCAGAAACGCAAGGACAACATACAGCACAATCTGGGGATAAACCCAATCGTGCTTGGCGAGATATGTAGTTTCAGCGATCACCGCAATTACAGCGCCAAACAGGTAAGCCAACATGCCCAACCGCGACAGGGCAGGCTCTCCCGCAGCGTGCAGCATATCCTCCAGCAGCGCCAATCCCAGTACTGTGAACAGAATTCCTCCGATGACGAAGCTCCGTTCCCAGATCAAATGCGAAGAAGTCTCGCCGATCTGCCATTTCAAAAAGGCTCTGCCAGTGAAGAGAACGCCACCAACACCAAACACCATAAAACTAAGGATAAGCAAGCTCGCTGCAATCGTGCGCTCTGATACGCCCTGTATATTCATCACGACCACAAGCGCCAGACCAGTGGCTATGACGCCGATAACTGAAACCAAGACGGCTCGATATTGGGAGGTAAACAAAGTTCTCATGCTGTTTCTCCCTTCATTGAGCTTTGATATCTTTTCGCTGTGGGCGAGTGAGATGGAAACCCAACGCGACACTTGCCAGCAGCCCGACGATCAGGTTTGCCCACACGACCGCATCGCCTACAGGGGGAGCGGCGCAGCCAATCGGGCAGAAAGCGATGAGCGTTATCAAGCCACCACCGAGCGCCGTAAATAGGCTGTATAACAGCACCACCGTCAGCCCGCCCCGACTGCCACGCGATGCCGCCAACAGGGACCAGACCCAGACCCCAATAAAGACCATAAAGATCAAGATCATCAGCGCAATGCCTGCGGGCTGGCTTTCAGGGAACATCACCCGAAACTCCGGCACATACAGCGCATCTAAAAATGTGACCCGTGCAATCAACGTAGCAAATGCGACGATGGCTAAGGTGACAGCACCGTTCAGGGATAAAAGCCAGTTTCTCATGTGATTCTCTCTTCCACCTTCGTTTATCTCATCGATTTCAGCATCACCATGCTGGTCCAAATATCGCCCAGATTGAGTGGAAGTTGCTGCCAGTGATCGCCGTAATCTGGTGTGTGCCAGACATCACCATTACTCAGGCCAGCATACAGGTGTCCGGGGGAGTCAGAGTCAGTAAGGAGTGCGTAGGGCATATGGAGCAGCGGTTGAGGCAGTCCTCCGCCCAGCTTCTCCCACTGACTGCCGTCCATCGAGCGGAAGATATATGCTTGGGCATTGTCCCTACTGTGCGCTTTCATGGGGCCGGGTGACACCGAAACATACATCACATCCGGGCGCGCAGGGTCTGCTGCCGCTGCCCAACCGTAGTGGCGATCAAGACCCTGCCTGACCTGTGTCCAAGTGTTTCCAGCGTCGCGGCTGAATGCAGCACCAGCACCTGTTCCGCCGCCCTCATAAACCCAATCACCGTTGGTGGCATGGAACCTGATCGAGTGGCAGTCCCGTAACGCGCCTTTGCGGTGATCCTGCCACGTTTTGCCGCCATCTGTGCTGCGAACGACCGAGCCTAACTCGATCCCAACCACCATCACATTGGGGTTGGTGGGGGAGAGTGCAATCCCCTGTACGTATGCGGTAAAAGGTTTTTCCGCAGGTGAGAACCAGAACCAACGTCTTGTTTTCCTGAAAGACACGGATTCGATCCAGTTTTGTCCGCCATCACGCGAAATGAAAACGCTCGCTGGTCTGGTGCCGGCGACAAGCAGACCGGGTTCAGCAGGGCTTACAGCAACGGCTTTGACAACATGCCCCCCCATCCCAGCAGGTTGCCATGTTTTGCCCCAGTCATCAGACCGCAGCACCCCCTTGCCCTGTGTTCCCGCATACACGACATTTGGGTGATGCGGATCGGTAGCTAGGCAGCGCACATCCGTGCCTTTGAGTACGAATTCGACTGACCAGTAGCTGTCCTTGGCGCATTCTGCTCGTGCCAGCCTGCTGCCATTTGTGGAGAGAAATATCCGGTTCATGTCTACTACCTCCTCCTGTCCTTCCGCACTGTCATACCCATCTTCACTTGCGGTGGATCACTGTTCATCGGAGAGTCTGCCACCCCAGAACAATCAGAATAGTCCAAACGAGGGCGAGGATCGGTGGGATGGGCAAGGCAAACCCCCACCAGAAGACCCCGCCCGCAGGGAGCAGCACCAGTGCGAGAATGGCACCAGACCTATCACCACCCCAGAGCAAAAAACCAGCCACAGACTCCAGAATGCAGACCAAGAGAAAGGCAGCTAGGAGAGGGACGGTTGTGGGTATGCCCACGCGCTCGAAAGGACCTCGTCCGTAAGCGGGAAAACCCATCACAATGGGAATGTCACGACCGATCAGCAGGTTCCGGATGGCGGGGAAACAGAATACTCCAAAGCCCACAGCGACAAACCAATGAAGGAATGCGGCTGTTCGTAGCAGCGTGAGTGCGTCCATGGTGATATCTCCTCGACTATTCTCGGTTCGTGAATGTACCGCGGGTTGCCCTCACCCCCTGCCCCTCTCCTGACCGTCGCTTTGCGGCTAGGAGAGGGCTGAGAAACTGCTCTGAGTGGGATATACCCCTCACATGCTCCATGAATAGCTCAACATACAGTCTGATGGAGACTTACGGCACTGCCAGCTTGACGACACCCCCAGTCATGCCGGGCGCGAAAGCAATGGTGCCAAAGGTCACATACAGCGCACCATCGGTGCCTTTGGCGATACCAAACGGCGCGAGCAGTCCTTCAGCGACAGGCGTTACGCCATCAGCCGTGACCATCACCACACTGCCGGGTCCCGGCCCTTGTTCGGTGAATACCGCCAGTTGGACAGCATAAAGGGTGTCCCCATCCAGCAGGATATCCGTGACCGTGTTTAAGCCATCGAAGGTTTTGACCAGTTTCCCCGCTGACCAGTGTTCAATTTTGCCTGCCCCCGGTGCCATACCCGCGCCGAGGAAACCAATATACAGATCGCCGTTCTCAGCAATCTCAATCGAGGTCGGAACCGGATTATCCATCCACGCATGAACAAGTTTTAAGCCGTTTTCTGCTGTCCACGAAAGCAGATCGTTGCCACCTGCGTCTACGATATAGAGTGTGCCATCTGCACCCCAAGCGATATCGGCGACGTTGGTATCGTAGCCCTTGCCATCCGGGTCGTGAGTCGCCTCGAAGTTGTTTAGGTTGATGACATTTTTGACGACCAAGGTATCGGCGTCGTATTCAACAATCGAGTCAGCCCAGTACGCCCCGGCATTACCAGACCCAGTGCCACTGAACAACAGCCAGAGCGACTCGCCACGCGGGATGATGCGGTACACACCGCCCGTTTCCATGGGAAAGGCGTAGCTGGGGAGACCCGCGATACGGTCAGATGCCGTACCATCGGGCGCAATCGAGATAACCCGCCCGCTCAAGCCAGCAGTAACGGGTTGTTCGCCGTCCGGTCCCGGCAGGGTGAACGATGCTTCTCCTCCAGTGCCTGCTACAGCCACCAGCAAATTACCCTCCGCATCAAATGCCAGACCACGCGGCGCGCTCAAATCACCTAACACCAGTTTGCCCGGCAGCGGCGGACCCTCCTGCGCTATTGCTGGTAACACACCAACCAGAGCGAACACCAGTCCAACAACAAACTTCAATGACCATCGAGATAACATATTCCCTCCTGCTGTTTCCTTCAATTTGTACCAATCAATGCTTCTTGAGCACTTGCCGTGATTCGACCATCGCCCACCCGCCGAAAATCAGATTTCCGATATGGCTGATATCGCCAAAAGGTGACGCCCCCGAACAAGGTGGTAGACAGACGACGATGCTCAGTCCATTACCGAGACCACCCACGGCACACAGTACCAATGTGGTCATCAAACCACGCCGACTGCCTTGGCTTGCAAGGGCGAGTGCCGCTGCCCAAGATGCGTAAACAACTGCGCCCAAGACTAGGACAAACGCCTGAGTGCCGGATAACGAGGTCGGCACCAGCGGCCCAAACAAATCGAGATGCTAGTCGAGTATCAAATGGCTCAGACTGACCCCCATAGCAAGGGTATCAACCAGAAGCCAGCGTGGACGTGTTTGAATTACACTCGTCATTTCAACCTAATCTCAACTGCCCGGTTTTCGAGCAGGTCCTTCAGATAACCGAACTCGGCGCTCATTTCTCGTCTGACACTCGCAGCAATTAGTGGCTCGGCTAGCCTAGAAAACCCCGACGGCTTCATTTCAATCTGGCAGGTGACTCTGGTCCCTTCCTGTTCCGTCTTGAAGCGATAGGATGCTTCGACCGCCATAGGACCAGTGGTGGTTGCGAACGTAATGATCTCATTAGGGCTGTAGACGGTGAACACGTTACTTGCTTCCAGTTTCCGCCCCAGAAATTTACGAACGAAAGTGAACTGCGCCCCGACTCCCAACGGCGCTGCCGTCGTTTTTCGCACTTCAATCAGCCCGGTTTGCCATTCTGGACCATTGGTAAGGTCGCTCACATAGGCAAAGACTTCCTCAATAGGTCGATTGATGACAATACTGTCCTCGACGTTAATCATGTGGACTTCTCCCTCTAACAGCAGAGTGTTTGGAACGTCACGGGTGCTGATGTCACACAAAGCGCACATCACATCTTTTATTCATCTAGCCTAAAGGAGAAGGTGTCCCAGTGTCATGAGCAGGGATCACGTTTTGGACAGGAAGAATGTCCCAGTGGGTCGGGATTATGTCCCGATTGAGGCAGGTATCAGCATGAGGCGCTCAAAATCGCGGGAGACTCCTGCAAGATGAGGTGAATAAATCGGATTGCGGTTTGATAGGGGAAAAAGCCCCGTAGATTGGGTGTCTCTTGAAAAGAAGGAGTGTCCTGTTCACCAACATTAGCCCTCATCGAGTCCGGGATCATCGTCCCCACTTAGACCGATTGATA
>JACSRJ010000089.1 GCA_014879835.1 Anaerolinea sp. | reverse complement strand
AAGCGGCGGTCGGGAGAGGGGAAAGAGGGGTGAGGGTTATCATCGAAAGGCGACTTCTCAAATGGCTTCTGAAGGGTCTACCTATCAGAGACCATTTGAAAACCTATCTTTCGATTCTAAAGCGTTTTCCCTAAAGTTTGAGCTGTTGGTGGAGAGATTGAGGGTTTCTGCTGTCTCTCCCTCACCAGATACAGCCTGAGATAGGGAAAAGCATAACCCTTTAGGCCAACCTTCAAGCAATACCCCCCTCTCAGTCAACTTTGGAGACCTGAAATAATAAAACTCTGTAAAGACTTGTTGACATTGACCCAAAGTTCTACCTATAATGACCTTAGAAATACCATAACATAGAGACTGTGTAGGGAAGCCGCTTGCAACATCTGCTTGACCATTTGTCAGCGGCTTCTTTTTTGATCTAGGACATACCGCCGTGAAAGACATGCCCACCAATGGCTATGTAGCCAGTCGCGCTCTCAAATTTCAGGTCGGGTTCCTGCTTGCAGAAGGCAAAGGTCACGCCAGCGACAGTGAGTTAGACTTCCCCCGCGTCCAAGTCGCGGATGATCTTATTCTTGAGCATTTACGGGGTACACTGCGTTTCAGCCGCACCTCAGAAGGGATTCTGGTTCAAGGTCAGCTTGAAACGGTTCTCCCGGTGGCATGTGATCGCTGTTTGCAGGAATTCTCCCTAACCCTCCGTTTTGAAGTTGAGGAACTCTACATTTATCCCCCTCGTCCAGAGGCGGAATTTGTGGTTCACGAAACCGGGATCCTTGATTTTGCGCCGCTGCTTAGAGAGGAAATTTTCACAGAGACACCCATGATGGTTTTGTGCCGTCCTGACTGCGCCGGTCTTTGCCCGGAATGTGGTCAGAACCTGAACGAAGCCCAATGTGAGTGTTCCAAGCAGCAGACCGATGTTCGCCTTCAGGCACTTCAGCAGTTGAAAGAGAGGTTGGAAGACTAGCGCGTTATCCCCATATCACCACTTTGTCCCGAATCGCACACATCATTTGAGAGGGGGTTTGCTTTGAAAGCCCACGTTAGCAGCGATGACCATGATCTCGGTTTTGATGACGAAAAAGATCACTTTTTGAACGATGATGAGCTCCATTTATTTGACCCTGCCAGTGAGGAAGAAACAATCGAAGAATCCTTCGCGGAGGCCGCCGACGACACCTTCGGGTTTTATGACGAACGCGAGGATCTCGTTGAGGAATTAGCCTTTTCCGATGAGTATGAGGATGAGGGCGAGGTGATCGATCTGGTCAACCTTGCCTCTGATGATACTATTGGTTTGTACCTCAAAGAGATGGCTAGGGTGCCCCTCCTTTCTACGGAGGAAGAAGTGGCGTTGGCCAAACGGCTTGAAGCGGGTAACGCAGCCGAAACAACCTTTCGCTGTACCCCTCCCGCAAACAGCGAGTCCGATTTACTCACCAGTCTTATGGCCGATGGCAAAGAAGCTCGTGATCACCTGATCCGTGCCAATACGCGCCTCGTGGTCAGTATTGCTAAGCGTTATATGGGGCGAGGTGTACCCTTCCTTGATCTAATTCAGGAAGGTAATCTGGGGCTGATGAAGGCCGTTGAGAAATTTGATTACCGTCGAGGATACCGTTTCAGCACTTATGCCACATGGTGGATCCGGCAGACGATCACCCGGGCCATAGCTGATCAGGGGCGCACGATCCGGGTTCCAGTCCACATGTCCGACCGGATTCGCACCCTCTACAAGACTGCCCGCCAGCTTGAACAGGAATTTGGACGTAAGCCCACCCCCGAAGAAATCGCTACCAAAATGAACCTCGAACCTCGTAAAGTTCAGTGGATGCTCAAAGTCAGTTGGCGTCCCCTGAGCCTTGAACGTCCTGTGGGCGAAGATGAGGACAGCGAGTTAGGCAGCTTCATTGAGGATGATACCACCCCGACACCCACCCAAAGTGCTTACCAGAACCTTCTACGGGAGCGGGTTGAGGAAGTCCTCAGTACCCTCACTCCCCGGGAGGCGCGCATTTTACGGCTTCGTTTTGGGCTGCAAAATGGACGGCAGTATACCCTCGAAGAGGTGGGGCAAAAATTTGGGCTAACCCGTGAGCGCATTCGGCAAATTGAAGGCAAGGCCCTACGTCGGCTGCGTCATCCGCGCCGTTCACGCCGTCTCCGTGATTTTGTCCATTAAGCACTGCGCCTGACATCCGGACGGATTCGACATTGCATCATTTTTAGGTATTCCACGCCCCTCCTTCAGAGGGGCTTTTTGCGTCCTTTAAACCATGAAAAGACGGCGGAAAGAATGTCTGAACAACCCAAAGATAATCGCTTGAGCAGTGCCCTATGGGCGCAGTTTGGGGCGGCGGTGGAGATGCTGGAAAATGCCTTGGTATCTTGCCCCGCCACACTGTGGACAGCACGTCTGTGGGATGTCCCTCCAGAATCAGAGTTTCCACCAGAGTTCGCGGCGTTTTGGTATATTGGCTTTCACGCACTTGTGTGGTTTGACTTGTACCTCTCCGGCCTCCCGGAGGAGGAATTCGTTCCCCCTACACCTTTTACTCAGGGTGAGATCGATTCCCCAGAGTCCCTGCCCAAACAGCCCTACAGCCAGCAAACCCTTCATGACTATCTGGTATCCCTCCGCCGGAAGTGCTACACCCAGTTCCTGAATCTATCGGATCAGCAGATGTTCCGCCCCGTTGAATATGGTTGGACAAGAGGGCGGTCTATCAGTTATTTGGAGCTTCAGTTCTACAACTTGCGCCATCTTCAGGAACATGCGGCCCAACTGAGTCTCTTTCTTGGCCAGCACACCGTATCGGGGGATAAACGCCAGTGGGTGGCACGGGCTAAACCTGACCTCAACCTTTAGGCACCCTATCCGTTTGCTGTCCTTCCCCACCATCAGGGCAGAAGCACCCGCACGCACGGCATTTGGGCACCATGCTGTGAAAATATGGATGATTTTTGTTAAAAAAATGGTTGACGGGTTTCCCCATTTTGGGCTAACCTTAGGAGATACGTCAAACGCGCACAGTCATTGTAGATGGTGTAGGAGGGGTGCACCCTGTGAACCCGCTGATCGGAATCCCGAGTTTTTACGATACCTCTGCCCCAGAGAGTATGCCTCCGCGCTTCGGCATGAGCCGTCCTTATATTGGGGCGTTGGAGGCAGCGGGTGCGCTGCCCGTCATCCTCCCGCTTGCGCTGGAAATCTCCACTTTGCGCAGCCTCTATGAACGCCTTGACGGGCTTTTTATGGCGGGCGGCGGCGATCTTGATCCAGTGCTTTATAGTCAGGCAAAATACACCAAAACCGGTGGTATCGACAATCTGCGTGATCAAACCGAGATTACCCTGCTGCGCTGGGCTCTTGACGATCACAAACCCATTCTAGGGGTGTGCCGAGGTTCTCAGATTTTGAATGTGGCTTCCGGCGGCACGCTGATTCAGGATGTGGCGGACATGATTCCGCAGGCGATCCGTCATCAGTATTACCCGGAAAAGCCCCGCGAATGGGTGGCCCATCAGGTTGAGACAGTTGAGGGTTCCCGTCTAGCAGAGATTTTGGGTGGGGTCGCTAGGGTAAACAGCTTCCATCATCAGGCTGTGGGGGAGGTTGCGCCGTCACTGCGGGCGTGCGCTTACGCCCCGGATGGGGTCATTGAGGCCATCGAACATCCGGAGCGGGAGTTTGTGGTGGCCGTTCAGTGGCATCCTGAGAGCCTTGTGACCACGGATGCAGCCATGTTTGGTTTGTTTGAGAGTTTTGTGAGTGTCTCTGGTCGATTGATGAAACAGCCCCGCCCCACGCGCCGCACGGCGTGAGCAGGTGCCTGCCCAGCCCTCACACTTTGTTGAGGGCCGGGGTTAGGGAAGAGGGGTATTTTGATCCGTTCACCGTGGCTGTGTCCCTTTACACCACCGACCGAATGGAGAAGGTGAAGGTGCTGCCTGTGCCCAATTCACTTTCGACCCAGATTGCCCCACCCATCATTTCCACCAAACGTTTGGTGATCGCCAAGCCCAGCCCCGTACCCCCAAATTCACGAGTGGTAGAACCATCTGCCTGTCGAAATTCATCAAAAATGATGGATTGATCCTCTTTGCGGATGCCCACCCCAGTATCCGTCACCGAAGTCCACAGATACTCAATGGTGTCCCGTTCCGCCCGGTGGATGCGTACCGCCACCCCGCCCGTTTTGGTGAACTTGAGCGCATTACTCAAAAGGTTGGTGATCACCTGACGCAGACGCACCTGATCAGCGTGAACAAGAGGCAGATCGTCGGGCGCTTCAAGGGTCAGATAAAGCCCTTTAGAGGCGGCTTGGCTTTCAAGGTTGTAGATGATCGCGGCCACTTCATCCTTGAGGCTGGTGGGCTGGTACTGAAGTTCCATTTTGCCCGCGTCGATTTTGGAGAGATCAAGCAGATCGTCAATAAGTGCCAAAAGGTTGCGCCCATTACGCAGAATCCGTTCAAGGCGATCATTCTGCTTCTCCGTGAGTGCGCCGTACAACCCCCGCATGAGCATCTCACTGTAACCGTTGATGCTGTTCATGGGTGTGCGCAGTTCATGGCTGATGCTGGCTAAAAACTCGCTCTTGAGTTTGTTGGCTTTGGTCAGCTCCACCGCCCGCCGTTCCAGTTCTTCGACCAGAAGGGCGTTCACCAACGCAATGGAGGCCTGCGTGGCCAATGTGCCCGCAAGGCGAATGTCCTCATCGGAAAAGGTGCGGGATTCGCGGGATTCGATCCATACCAGTGCGCCGATCACCCGCTCACCAAGGATCATCGGGGTGCTGAGTACGGTGAATTCTGTTGGCGTGCTGTCCGCTTCTGGGTTGGCCGGGTGAGTTATCACCTGATAACGGCGCGACTCGATGCTCTGGTGAACAATCGTGCCCCAACTATCGGCCAACGTTTCACCCACTTGTGGCAGTTCGGAAGGGAGATCGATGGCGGGCAAAACATACGCGGCATCAAGGCGAAGCGAATCCTCTGGGGTGTGCATAATCAGTAAACACACCGCCGTATCAAGGGCACGGTTCATGTGTTTCACAATAGCGCTCACCAGTTCTTGATACTTGATGATCGAGGTGAGATCTTGCCCGATCTGGTGAACGATGCTTTGCTCCAGCAGTCGCCGCCGTACTTGATCCCACAGGCGAGCGTTTTCGATGGTTACGGAGGCTTGGGCGGCGAGGGTCTCCAGCACCTGAATGTCAAGAGGATCAAAGCCATTCACGCGCAGAGTCACAACCTGAAGTGCCCCTAAAGTCCGGGTTCCATAACGCAGCGGCAGAGTGAGCAGGCTTCCCTGTGCAGGCTGCGCAAAGCCATTTTCGGGGGGGATCAGGGACTTGCTCAGATCGCTGATCAGACGCTGCTCGTTGCTGCTCAGGACTTGCCCAATAACCCCTGCCGAAGGGGTAAAGGCTGTGCCTTCCTTGATCACATAATCGGGCAGTGCCGAGACCGACCCCTGTACCACCGCTTGGCGGGTGTTCTCATCAATCAGGATCAGGTGTACCGTCTCATAAGCAAACCGAGTCTGGACAGCCCGCACCAGTTTGCGCGAAAGTTCTTTGAGGCTCAGCGCTGCGGTGATCTCCCGTCCGATCTGGTTGACCAGTGCGGTCATATCGGCGCGTTTACGTTCCGCAGCAAATAAACGTGCATTTTCCATACTGGTGGCAATTTGGGCTGCGATGGCCCGCATCATATCCATGTGGGCATCGTCAAACATCCCCCGCGAATGGTTGATCAGCCCGATAACGCCAAGGGTGCTGCTGCGACGGTTGAGGGGAAAGATCGTCAGTCCAAAAGCCTTGTCTTCACTGCCAAACCACATTTCTCCTTGTAGGTTGGGCTTACCCGAAAGGAATACTTGAACCATGCGCGAGTCACCATCAAGGGGGAGGGGTACAAATGGGATGAGGTTGGCGCTGCCATAACGGGATCGCGCATGAGGGCGCAGCACCCCCTTTTCCAGATCAGGCAGCATCATGATCGCCCCTTCAGCCCCCATCAATTGAGCTGCTTCACGCACAGCCCGTTCAAGCATCTCATCGAGATCAAGGGTAGAGCCAGTGATCTCTGCTACCCGCTGAAGGGCCTCGGTCTCACGAAGACGTTCACGGGTATCCTCAAGCAGATCACGGTTGCGTAAAGCAGCCGCAACATGGCTTCCCATGGCCATCAACAGGGCTGCATCCGCCCGACTGAAATCCCCTCTTTTATTGCCGATCACCAAAACCCCAGTGGGTTCATCCTGTACCCGCAAGGGCACAATCAGGATATTCCGTAGTTTTAGGATTTCAATAAGGGCATGATAGGGCTTAAAGGAGGGGGGGAGATTCAGGCTGAGGGTATTGTTAAAGTAAGGGGTACCCGAGTTAAACACAATCGCAAGCTGACTCCCCGGCGCATTCACCGCGAAGCGCATCCCCGAAACGCCTTCAGGCAGCCCAAAGTGTTTATCAGCCGTGATCACCAGCACATTATCGTGTCGGTTATAGAGCATAAAAACCCCAAAACCGATCTCAAAAGTATCCCGGCTTAAGGCCAACGTTTGATTGAGGATGTCGTCAACCTGCAAATTATTGGAGGTGATCTCCGCAATCTTGAGCAGTACCTGCGCCTCCGAAAGCCTCGTTTGGATATCCTGCAAAAGCATCCGATTATCAATGGTCAGGGCGATCTGATCGAGCATGAACCCCATTTGCTCAACGTGATCTTGGGTAAAAGGCTCCCTGTTTTCTCGAAGCTGGAGCAGAAAGAACACCCCAATGACCGCGCCCCTAGATATCATCGGCATGGCCAGAACCGCCCGCGCCCCAAACTCGGCAATAAAGGGTGTGGGCGGCTGCTCAAGGTTCTGGGTCTCATTCAGAATCACGGGCTGCCCCGTTTTGATGATCGTCTCGGTGAGTGAAGGAACCCCATCGGGGCGATTACGCCGGGAGAGAAAATCTTGGGCGGGCAGACCGTAGGCGGCTAACCGTTCCGGCCGACGCTGAAGGGCATCCCAAAGGGTGATCGCAGCCGCATCCGCCCGCCCTATTCGGGTCAGGTATTCGGCCATCCTTGGCAGCAAGACTTCCAAAGGATCGTCCGAGGAGGCCATCCGGCTGAATTCATTCCGCAGCGCCAACTGTTCGTTGGATCGGGCGAGGGTATCAAGGCTTTCGGAGTAAAGCGCGTGCATATCGGTCAGATCGTAGGCCAGCGAGACCTGTTCCGCCAGAGTTTCAAGCAGGCTGAGATCGCGTGGGGTGTAAGCGTTAAGGTGTTCGGATTCAACAATGAACACCCCCAAAAACTGCTCCTCCAGCATGATTGGGACGGCCATCGCAGAGCGGGCCGTAGGATAGTGCCGAAGGGCAACAGGGAGATCGTTTTCCAGTTGTGGACGCTGCGACTGGACAGTCGCACCGACCAAACCCACCTCTGAAGAAAAAATCTCCTGCTCTGGGGGAAGGTTGTAGTAAGCAAAAGGTTCAAGCGCCTGTGTGAGGGGATCAAGAAGGATGATCCCCCCACTGGCGCAGGGCAGCAAGTCGCAAGCGCGTTCGATCAGTTTTGCCAGATGAAGATCAAAATCGAACGGCGCATCAGCCGTGTTGTCGGTCATATGCGCCGTCCGGAATTACCGCAAAAAGACCATGATAGCAGTCCAAGCGACCGCAAAGAAGATCAGGGCGATGACGATTGCCACAAAACGCCGAGGGAAGCGGCGTTTGGGGCGTTCCGGTGGGACTTCGCCAAACTTCACCCGAAGTTCCTTGGCCAGTACGCGCACATCGGTATAACGGCGTGCGGGCGCTTTGTCGATTGCCTGCGAGACAATCGAGCCGATGTCCTGCGCCAGATCAGAACGATTCATGGGCAGGGGTTGATCCTTACGTACCGAGGCATGAATATCTTCTGGTTCCCGCAGTTTGAAGGGATAGGCAGGGCGCCCGGCAAGCATCTCGTAAAGCACGGTACCCAACCCGTAAACATCTGATTGAGCCCCAAAAGGCCCACTGGCAGCACCTTCGAGTAGTTCGGGAGCAGCATAGGCTGGGTGAATGAAGGGGACGACTGAATCAGCCCGTAAAGTGTTAGGGTCTGCAAGGGTGCCCAGATCAACCAACAGGGGACGGGGGATACCGTCTTTATCGATACGCACCATGATTCCATCCGGGGAGAGGTTCAGCACCAAATGCTGGGCCTTTACATGGATAAAATGAATGGCATCGGCCATCTGGATGGTCATCCATGCCGCATGTTGATACCATGGCTGGGGATTTCGGTTGAGCATATTCCGCAGGAAGGTGCCCTCAGCATACTGGTACACAATGTAATATTTGGTCTCACCCTGAATATTGGTTTTGCCATAAGGGCGCTGTTTGCCATCCGAAAATTGATAGGGCGGCAGCAGCACTGGCAGCATCGGATGTTGGCGCTCTTGGGCCAGTTTAGCCAGCACCATAGCCTCGGTTTTGATCTGTTCACCCGCGTTGTTATGGGCGATCTTAACGAGGACTTTTTCTTCCTTCAATCCAGCCCCGCGCCCCTGCCCGATGACCATACGTCGCGCTTCATAGAGGGCACCTGTGCGGAACACCCGCAGTAGGCTGTCGATTTCGATGTCCCCGATATTTTCACCGTGATCGAGGATCACTGACATGAAACCGGGTTGAGCATCACGCTTGGGACCCCATACATTAAACATTGGGGTCGTTGTATCGGTATCAAAATCATAGCGTTTCATAGCAGAATCTCAGTCTCCCGAATTACCTGCTTACCCAACCCCCCGGGCTTCAGAGATGCTCCCTTCCTGAAGGTCAGGAATGGGGATCAAAAGATGGGGATGTTCAAAACCTCCGCACCCTCGTTTGACAAAACTGGCGTACTTGATCCATGATAGGGGGCACTACACTGACTCTGAAGTTACTTCTGAATCCAATTTGTGTCAAGCAGGCAAGAAGGACACTGACTCATGCCGAAGTACATTAATCGTCCTCCGCGCATTCAGCCCGAACTGCCCGCTGGCGAAGTTGACATCCCCGCACCACCACAGCGGGAGGCAAACAGCACCCAGAACTTGGTGATGATGGCGATCCCAATGATCACCATCTTTGGGTATGTCTTGGTCAGCGGTTCAGGCGGCAATGCGCTGTTCATCCTACCGATGGTTTTGTCGGTTGGGGCCACTTCGCTGGTAGGGTTCCTCAACTATCGGCGTGCGCTCAAGATCGATGCAGAGCGCAAGGCCATCTATAAACGGCGCCTGCTTGAACTCCGTCGCCAGATGGAGTCGATGCACGACAAACAGCGCGCTTTTTATACCTACAATTATCTGGATACTGAAGCCCTTTTGCGTTTGGTTAACGGCGAACAGGGCCCCGACTCACGTTTGTGGGAGCGCCGCCCCTACGATAATGATTTTGGGTGGGTGCGGATAGGGGTTGGCTCCGTCCCTTCAACCTTCATTCTGAAGGAACCAGAAGCGGACAACGCGGACTCGCCAGAAATTTTCGACGCTATCAAACTGTCCGAAGATTCGCGCATTGTCCACGATGTACCCATCGCCATCCCGGTGCGTCCAGCAACGGGTGAAACCCCTGAAGATGAACCAACCATCAGCTTGGGCGAGCGTCTCAAAGCGCCGGGGCGTTATGCCTTGGGTATCGCTGGGCAAAAACAGCCCGTAAGCGACTTTTTGCGCGCTATGCTCATCCACTTCACGGCTTCCCATGCGCCCACCGATGCCCGGTTATATGTCGTGGGTTCAGGGGATCGCAAAAGCGATTGGGATTGGGCAAAGTGGCTGCCCCACTGCAATACCAGTCGTGACGAGGCTGGACGCGGTGATCTGCTGGCCTTTGAACCCCGTCAGGCACGCCGTTTGTGGGCTAATTTGCAGGGCGAATTGGAACGCCGTCAACAGCGTATGGGGGACGAAAACGCCGGTGATGTGAGCTTGCCCCTGCTGGTGGTGGTCGTGGACGCGCTCTCACCTGATGCTGCGGATTCCCCACTTAATGCGGTCAGCACCGAAGCCGCCGCCGCGCTTCTGATGACTCAGGGACCCGCGCTTGGCGCTTCGATCATCTTTGTGGTGCCCGAACGGGATAAAATCCCCAGCGAGTGCCGCGCCACTGTGGAGATTGACATCATTGAAGGCCGCTCCGTGTTTCGTTATGCCGAAATCGGCTTAAACACCATGCGCGCCGACGGTGACTCTGACAAGATCGACGCCAAACGCGCTGAGCAGGATTATGCCCGTAAGCTTGCGCCGTTGGTTGTGCGCACCACTTATGGCGCTGACCTTGCCAACGCGGTTTCCTTCCTCGAACTGATGACCCTTTTTGAGAAGGAAAAAGCGCCCAACTCGACCATGGTGTACGACGATGTCAACAAGTTCCCTATCCTTGATTGGTGGCGCCGAAGCCGCGAACCCAACGCCTCTGAGTGGATGCTCGTGCCCATCGGCTTGCTTGGGGGCAACAAAGTCCGCTCGATCCTTTTTGCGGCTGACGGTGACGGGGTGCATGGGATGGTCGCCGGTACCACTGGTTCCGGTAAATCTGAGCTGCTGCTCACGGTCATTGTAGGGCTGGCCATCCGTTACGATCCCAGCGTGATCAACTTCGTACTGGCGGACTATAAAGGTGGTGCCGCATTTGACCCCTTCCGCCCGCTGCCTCACGCAGTTGATGTGGTGACCAGTCTGCAAGGTTCTTTGGGCGCCCGTACTTTTGTGGCTACCAAAGCGGAAATGAATCGCCGCAGCGCCATTCTTGCCGATACCAAGACCAAACACATCGTGGATTATCGCAAGAAGAACATGCACGTCACCCGTGAACCCTTCCCGTTCTTGTTCATCATTGTGGACGAGTTCGCGGAAATGGTTAAGGAAAACCCCGAATTTAAGGGCAATCTGGACAGCATCACCCGCCTCGGTCGCGCCCTTGGTGTGACCCTGATCCTCGCTACGCAGCGCCCTGCGGGTGTGGTCACTGACCAGATGCGCTCCAACATCAAATGGCGCGTGTGCCTCCGCGTGGAAACCGCAGAGGACTCCCGTGAGCTTCTCAAACGCTCTGATGCAGCCTTCCTGCCCAACAATATCCCCGGCCGCGCTTACATGCAGGTCGGTAACGAAAACGTCGAACTGATGCAAGTCGCCCGCGCCGGGGGACCCTACAATGGACCTCAGGTTGATACAGAGCCTGCGGTGGTGTGGATCAACCGTGAAAGCCGCCGCGACAACTCGGATAAAGGCCCGGCGGTGGAAGCGCCGGCGCTCTCCGATGTGCTGGTGGAGATCATGGCCCAGATCGCCGATCAGAACGACGATATTGTGCCCCAGAAGAAACCGTGGCCTAATCCGCTGCCCAACAAACTCTCACTCACGCAGGAGCGCCTGCCCGGAGACGTCGAACCAAGTAAGTTCCTGCCCCTTAGCCCGGCGGTGATCGACTGGCTTGACGGTGAAGGCAACTGGCACGGTGTTGACTGGCAAGAACGAGCCATGAAAGCCACCATCGGGGTGGTCGATGATCCCTCCAATGCCCGTCAATTCCCCCTGACCATCGATCTACAGCGTGGTCATGCAGTCTTGTTTGGCTCGTCCGGTTGGGGTAAAACGGTCTTTGCCCGTACCCTCGTGACGGCCCTCGCGGCGACCCACTCACCCGAAGAACTGCACGTTTACATGCTGGACTTTGGCGGCAAAGGCTTAGATGTCCTGACCGATCTGCCTCATGTAGCGGCGAGTGTTTATCCCTCCGAAGATGACCGAGTGATGGGCTTCCTGCGTCGGATGAACGACGAAATGGAAGTGCGCAAAGCGATCCTCAGTCAGGCCCGTGCAGACAATATTTATGTCTACAACGCCAGCCGCCCCGAAAAGGTGCTGCCGTCGATTTTGGCGATCATCGACAACTTCGCGGAGTTCCGGGAGAGCTACGAAGATCACATCCCTGAACTGATCGCCATCACCCGTGATGGACGCGCCGCTGGCATTCACTTCTTGATCACCGCCCAGAGCTTCGGGATCGTGCCCGGTAAGCTCTATAACCAGTTCACGGAGCGCTACACCCTCAAACTGCCCGATGCGACGGATTATGCGGGCATTGTGGGGCGCTCACAGATTCCCCTCTCGGACATTCAAGGGCGCGGCTTTACCAGCCACGAAAACAACGCCCTCGAAATGCAGATCGCCCTGCCCGTAATTGCCACCACTGAAGAACTGGCGAGGGGCGAGGACGACGTTAAGAAACTCTCACGTCTGATGAACATCCTCAAGACCAGTTGGGGTGACAGACCACGTCCACGCAGCATTGACCTGTCAGGCACACTGTCGCTCTCTGAGCTGTTCTCGATGCTCGATGGGGTAAACTACGATAACGTCGAGAAGTTCCCGCTTCTAACTTGGTGGCGCGCCAGCCGGGAGCCAAAGAATGCCGACTGGATGAAGGCGCCTTTGGGATTGATGACCGGGAACAAGCCGCGTGTCCTCAAATTTGAGGCAAACGCGGATGGTTCTCATGGGATGATCGCCGGGACAACTGGTTCGGGTAAATCCGAACTGCTGCTCACGGTCGTCGCAGGCATGGCAATGCGCTATGACCCCAGTGTGGTGAACTTCATCCTCGCGGACTATAAAGGTGGTACGGCTTTTGATCCCTTTAAGGGTCTGCCTCATGCCGTAGACATCATCACCAACCTTCAGGGAACCGCAGGGGCGCGTACCTTCACCGCCATGCGTGCCGAAATGAACCGCCGCTCAGTGATGCTTGCCAACAGCGCCTGTAAACACATTGTGGAGTATCGTAAGAAGAACTACCATGTCACCAAAGAGCCGTTCCCCTTCTTGTTCATCATCGTGGACGAGTTCGCGGAAATGGTTAAGGAAAACCCTGAATTCGTCGCAAGTCTGGACAGCATCACCCGCCTCGGGCGCGCTCTCGGTATGAGCCTGATGTTGGCCACTCAGCGCCCTGCAGGGGTGGTCAGTGACCAAATGCGCTCCAACATTAAATGGCGTGCTTGTTTGCGGGTGGAAACGGCTGAAGACTCCCGCGAGCTGCTCAAGCGCCCTGATGCGGCCTTCCTGCCCAACACCATCCCCGGACGTGCTTACTTGCAAGTCGGTAACGACAACGTGGAACTGATGCAGGTCGCCCGCGCTGGAGGCCCATACCTCGGGCCCTTACCTAAGTTCATGCGCGAAGGGGTTCAAGACGAAGATGCCGATGCACCTCGTTCGGCAATTGAATCACCTGCCTTCAGCGACTTGATGACTTTGGTCATGAAGAACCTTGCCGAACAACATCCCGATGAGTTCCCGCAGCAGATCAAACCTTACCCTGATCCCCTGCCTACCAAATTCGGCTTGGATTGGGCACATCTGCCCAACGAATCGCGGGACAATCCACTGCTGGCACTGATACCGGAGATCACAAAGTGGTGGGAAGAGCGCGGTGAATGGAAAGGCATCGATTGGCTCGAAGAGGCGATGCGCTGCCGGGTAGGGTTGATCGACAACCCAATCCAAGCGCAGCAGCGTCCTCTGCTCTTTGACTTCACTCGCGGTCACGCCGTGGTCTTTGGTGCCTCTGGTGGCGGTAAGACTATCCTGATGCGCTCCATTGTGACTGCCCTCGCGGCCACTCACTCCCCCAAGGAACTCCATGTCTACATGATGGACTTTGGGGGTAAAGGCCTCGATGTGCTGACCGATCTCCCCCATGTAGCATCCTCCGTTTCCCCTTCCGAAGACGACCGGGTGACGGCCATGATGCGCCGTATCAACGATGAACTTGAAGTGCGTAAGGCCATCCTGAGTCAGGCACGGGTGGACAATCTCTACCGTTATAATGCTCAGAATCCGGATAAGGCACTGGCTGCGATGTTGATCGTGATCGATAACTTCGCAGAGTTCAAAGAAAACTTTGAGCCACTGATGGGCGATCTGATCAGCGCAATCCGGGATGCCCGCTCCAACGGCATTCACTTTATTGTGACTGCCCAGAATATCGGCGCGATTCCCAACAAACTGTACAACCAGTTCACGGAGCGCATGACCTTTAAGCTGGCGGATACCACCGAGTACTCCAGTGTGGTGGGGCGTGTTGCCATCCCACTGCCCGATATTTCGGGGCGTGGTTATATACAAGTTGAGAATATGCCACTCGAAATGCAGGTCGCCCTGCCTATCGTAGTCACCCAGCAGGAACTGCATGAAGGTCTGGATGACACCAAAAAACTGAGCCAGTTGATCCTGAAGATGCGTAAGCACTGGGGTGATCGCCCTCGTCCTTTGAGCATCGATCTGGTCAGGGCGCTGTCACTTTCGGAACTGTTCTCACTGGAAGATGGGGTCACCTATGACACCGTGGATAAGTTCCCCATCCTCGAATGGTGGCGCAAGAGCCGTGATCCCAAGAGCGCTGAATGGATGGTCGCGCCGGTGGGTTTGGTCACAGGCAACAAGGTGCGCTCACTCAAATTTGAGGCCAACGCCGACGGGGTTCATGGGATGGTCGCCGGGACAACCGGTTCCGGTAAATCCGAACTGCTGCTCACCGTGGTGGCGGGTATGGCTCTGCGTTATGACCCCAGCGTGGTGAACTTCATCCTTGCGGACTATAAAGGTGGTACCGCCTTTGATCCCTTCAAGAAGCTGCCCCACGCGGTAGACATCATCACCAACCTGCAAGGCACGGCCGGGGCGCGTACCTTCACCGCCATGCGTGCCGAAATGAACCGCCGGTCGGTGATGCTTGCCGAAAAACGCACCAAACACATCGTCGAATACCGCGCTAAAAACTTCCACCAGACTCACAAACCCTATCCCTTCCTGTTTGTGATCGTGGACGAGTTCGCCGAAATGGTGAAGGAAAATCCGGAGTTCCGGGCCAGCCTTGATAGTATCACCCGTCTCGGTCGTGCCTTGGGGCTGACCCTGATCTTGGCGACTCAACGTCCTGCGGGCGTGGTTACGGATCAGATGCGCTCCAATATGAAATGGCGTATCTGCCTCCGGGTGGAGACAGCCGAGGACTCCCGCGAGCTGCTCAAACGTGGGGATGCGGCCTTCTTGCCCAATACCATCCCCGGACGTGGCTTTGTGCAGGTCGGTAACGACAATATCGAACTGATGCAGGTCGCCCGCGCTGGAGGTCCTTACCGAGGACCGCTGCCGGAATACCTGAAATCTGAAGAGTATGCCGAAGACTTCGCCGCAAGTGGTGGCGATCTGGCACTTTCCGATATCCTCACCTTGATGATGCATCACCTACAGCAGGAACATCCGGATGAGGTTGCCAAGCAGGTCAAACCCTACCCTGATCCCCTGCCGGAGGTGGTCACCCTCGGTCAGGATCGGTTGGCGAAGGACTTTGAGCAAAATAAACTGATGCCCCTTGCCCCAGCGATCAATGACTGGCTGGCAGACAAAGGCGAGTGGAAGGGTATCGACTGGCTTCACGAGGCCATGCACGCCAATATCGGCTTGGTCGATAATCCCTTCACGGCGGAGCAGCTTCGCCTAACCCTGAATCTCACTCGTGGTCATGCGGTCGCTTTTGGTTCATCTGGTTACGGTAAAACCGTCTTCCTGCGAACCTTGATCATGGCCCTCGCTTCGACCCATTCACCTAAAGAGCTTCAGGTCTACATGTTCGACTTTGGCGGACGTGGGCTTGACTTGCTCACTGAACTGCCCCATGTGGGCGCGTCGATCCAGCCGACCGAGGTGGAGCGCGTCACCCGCATGATGCGTAAGATCGCCAGTGAACTGGAATACCGTAAGCAAGTCCTGAGCGACGCCAAAGCCGAAAGCCTTTACCACTACAACGCCCAGAACCCAGACAAAACCATCCCCTCGATCCTCGTGGTGGTGGATAACTTCGCGGAGTTCAAGGAGAGTTACGAAAATCTGTTGGGCGACTTGATCAGCCTGATGCGTGACGCCCGCGCCAACGGTATCCATCTGGTGGTCACGGCGGAACAGGTGGGCTCTGTGCCTAACAAGCTCTACAGCTTGCTCACGGAGCGTTTCACCCTCAAACTGGCTGATGAGAGCGAATACAGCGCGGTTGTTGGGCGTGGCACCTCTAGCCTGCCGCCAGTTCCGGGGCGTGGTTTTGTGGCCCTCGAACGCAACCCGCTGGAGATGCAGTTTGCGGTTCCGCTCAAGGCCACCCCAGACGACATCGCAGAAGGTCTGGATGACAACAAGAAACTGGCAGCACTCACCCTCAAGATGAAGGCTGCGTGGGGCGATAACCCCCGTCCCACCAAGATCGACATTCTGCGCACCATCATCCCGCTGCGCACCGTCCAACCGAGCAAACGCCCTTCACGGATCACGGCCTTCTTGGGCACTCAAGACGCCGATCTGGAGCCTGTGGCCATTGATCTGAGTCAGCGTGGGCCTCACTTTGTGGTGGTAGGGCCGCCGCTCTCTGGCAAGACCAATACCATCCGTGCTTGGACACTCTCGCTGGCGAACTTGTACAGCCCGAAGGATGTGATGATTATCCTCGTGGACTTCCAGCAGCGCTTCTTCCGCTACGGCGGCAAACGCAATCTGGGAGAACTGCCCCATGTGTTGGAGTGTATTTCCACAGTGGAGCAGATGGAAAAGACACTGCTCTATCTGCGGGCTGAATACGAGACCCCAGATCGTAACTTGAACACCCATCCACGCCCGGAAATCTACCTGATCGCCGACAGTTACGACGAGTTTAACAACGTGTTTGGATCGGGTGTCAGCACCCGCAGCACGGTCTACAAAGACCTCAACGATCTCGCCCGCAAGTATGGGCCCGATGGTTTCCATGCGGTGCTGTGCGGCTCGCTGGCGGTGATGCGCCAGCAGGACGACTTCTTCCGAGGGGTCATGTCCTCACGGTACGCCATCGGTCTGGACTCAGGCGAGTCCGCAAGCCAATTGGGTGGACGGGTGCGCGGCGGCGGTGGCGGGGAGGAGTTCCCCCCCGGACGCGGTTATGTGGTACGCTCCGGCAAGATTTCACTCATGCAGATCGCAACCCCGCAAGAAGGTGGCGCAGCGATGGAAGATGCGCTTGATCAATGGGTTGGCGACATCGTTAGCCGCTTTAAGCCTACCGATAAGGCACAGTGGTACCTCGACAGCCGTCCTGACCTGCTGGCAGTCCTGATGAATGCCGCAGGGGCTCCCGCGGCGGCAGCACCTACCTTTGGTGGCATCCCGGCGGCAGGTGCAGCAGCGCCCGTAGCAGCCACGCCCAACGCAGATGAGTTCGCCAAACTTCTGGCGGAGCAGGAAAAGCTCAAGAAGGAAGTGGCGGAGTTTGACCCATGGGCGGCGTTGGAGGTTGAAAACACCAAGATCGAGACAGGTACGGTGGTCACCGGGACTGCTGCCCCTAAACCCGAAAACGGACAGGAAGGCGCTGCCCCGGAGGCTTCGGCAGAGGAACCCAAACCCGAATCAAAGGGCAAGGCCGACAAGAAGAAAACCCCTGAAGCTGGGGATAAGTAAATCCTAAAAGAACGCTCGCCCTACCTGCTCCCTCATCACTGTGAGGGGAGTAGGAGGGCGATGAACAGCACCTATGTATTGAAGATGAGAGGGGACTATGCCTCGAATCCGTTTGACCATTTCATCGGATATGTTTGATATTTCACCACAGGAGGCTACCATCCGGGAGAACCTTCCGGTGAGAACCTTACTGGCGGAAACCCGAAAGGAGTTTAATCTGCCCGAAGATGCATCCTATTCGCTGCGTGATGAGCGCACTGGGAAGATGCTCGAAGCTGATAAGACTCTTGAACAGCAGAACATCCAAACTGGAGCTCAGTTGGTCTTTAATATGGAACGGCGCGCCCCACCCCGCCAGAATGCGGCGGTGCATGGCTTTGAAAAGCACCCCATCGGAGGAATGCTTCAGCCCTACCTGCGAGAACAAAGCACCGGCCACGTGTTTGAGATTCAGTGGCAGCCTGCCATCATCGGACGCCCCGACCCCACCAATACGCAGAGTGTACAGTTTCTCGCGGTCGATTTAGGTAACTTTGAAGGTTCCAAAAGCGTCTCCCGGTATCATGCTCGGATCAGCGAAGAAGCCGGCAAATTCTACGTGGAAAGCCTTGCCGACCACAATCCCGCTTATCTCAACAAGAGCATCGTCAGGGTCGGCGAACGCCGTCTGCTCGAACAAGGTGATCTGATCACCGTAGGCAAGATCAATCTGGTCTTTGGGGTGCGGGGCAACACCATGCGCGCCCCCGGCGCAGGACCCTCCAGCACCAGTAACGCACCGCGTCAGTAAGACGCTCCCCCAATGCTCCCCGCCCTGTAAAGGGGCGGGGGACGTCCAAGTAGAGAATATCCACAACCCATGAACAAACATCAGGTTGCTAAACTGGTCAAACGTGCCCCCGCGTTCATCTTTTTTGCCCAGACTCTTTACCGTCTCACCCAACCGCGATTCACTGCGGGGGTGGTCGGGGTGATCCTCAACGATGTTGGACAGCTTTTGATGGTGGAGCATGTCTTTCACCCCAAATATCCGTGGGGGCTTCCGGGAGGATGGATGGGCCGACGGGAGAACCCCGCCGAGGGGGCCCTGCGCGAACTGCGCGAGGAGACTGGGCTTCAGGCAAAAGTGATCAAACCCCTGCTGATCACCCGCTCCACCTACGTCCCTTTCCATTTTGATATATCTTTTTTGTGCCATGCGACCAATACCGAAGTCCAGCTCAGTGACGAACTGCTCAGTCATCGCTGGCTCACTTTTGAGGAAGCGTCACACATTCCCATGGTGACCTTTCATCAACATACCCTGCAAGCGGCTCAGGCTGAATGTGGGATGAGTCTTGAGGCATCGGGGGTACAAAAACGCTAAAATCTTCCTTCACACACCAAACTAAGTTAGGGAATAATGGCTGATGTCGCTCACGGGGCTTGGCACTAGACAGCGCGGGGTGCGCCTTCCAATCCTATCGCTACTTTCGGGTGGGATGCTTCTTGCATCGTTAATCATGTTCACCCTCGAGCTGGCGAATTTTTCCCAAAACCGCGATAAACTCCAGACTGATATTACCGTGGGTGGTGTCCCCGTGACCGGATTAACCCTCTCCGAGGCCGCAGCCACATGGCAGAATGTCTATGAGCAGCCTCTCACCCTCACCTATCAGGGCAATCCGATCCTACTCTACCCGGCGGAGATCGGTTTTCGGGTAAACAGCGCCCAGATGCAGGAAGAGATTCGGGCAAAGCTGATCACCAGCAGCAATTATTGGGCGGATTTTTGGAATTACCTCTGGCAGCAGCCCACCGCACCCGTTGAGGTGGCCCTCAGCGCTGATTATTCGGAAGCACGCCTGCGCGAATTCTTGACGGACGTTGCGTATCGTTACGATCAGGGCGCAAGCGATGCAGGTTTTGATCTGAGCACCATGTCTTTTCGGGCGGGGGCAGGTGGGCTGAAACTTGACCTGAAAGCGTCTATGGCTGCGATCCAAGAAGCGCTGTTTCGTCCCACCAACCGTGAAGTGGCGCTGGTCATGGAGAATGAAGGCGGGCGGGCCGCCGACATGAAGACTCTTGAACAGGCCGTGCGGGCTTACCTCAACCAGATCGCCTTTGATCCGGATGGCCCTGAAACCCTTGCGTCGGTGGGGGTGATCGACCTGCAAACCGGTGACGAAATGTGGATACACCCCGATATTGCCTACTCCGCCATGAGCACCATCAAGATTCCGATCCTGATTAATATCTTCAGCAAACTGTCGTTCGCCCCTGATGATCAGGTGAAATGGCTGATGGGCGCATCGATCTTGTGCAGCAACAACAGCGCCTCCAACTTCCTGATGCAGATTCCCGGTCAGGGCGCGAATGAGCGGCTGCGCCTTGGTGATGGGCTGCGGCAGGTCACGGAGACCGCCAAATCTATCGGAGCCAACTACACCTTCATCACTGCGCCGCTGTGGGTCGGGGCGGAACCATGGTCCATCAGCAATGATCCCCCTCCAGTGCCCAACCCTCTTTATAACGCCAAACCTGACCTATGGAGCCGTACCACCCCCGAAGATATGGCCGTGATGCTTCAGATGCTTTATGACTGCGCCGAGTTTGGCAGTGGCCTTGCGGCCGCCATGCCGGAGAATTTTACGCAGTTGGAGTGCAAACAGATGGTGGAGCTGCTCAGCGGCAATATCATCAACCGTCTGATTGAGTTGGGTGCGCCTTTGGGCACTCGGATTGCGCACAAAAACGGCTGGGGTGGCTCGTTCCAAATTGGGGCTAATGTGAGTGACGCCGCCATCGTCTATTCGCCCGGCGGCAACTACATTCTGGTGACTTATATGTGGGAAGCCAAAGCCGATCAGTCCGGGATTGGGTCGCTGCTGCCGTGGGAAGGTATCGAGGGTATTTCGCGCATTGTCTACAACTTCTTTAACCCCACCCAACCGCTGATCACGGCCCGCATCCCAGACAACGCTTTTGGCGCTGTTGACTGTGTGATGCCCGACCCCACTCGGATGGAACTGCTTGACTTAAACAATATCCGTAGTGGGCGCTTTGACGAGAATGGACATATCTTACCGGATGCTTGTTATGGGTATCCAGCGTGCGGACAAGACCCTATTCCCCCCAGTTTTAAACCCTGAGCCAAGCGCACCTTCCCTGCTTTCTCCCAACGGAGAAGCAGGGATGTGGCTCACCTGAACCCTCTTAGGGCTGTTCGATCAGGTGTTCGTCAAAGAACGCTTTGATCAACAGCATATTGCTCATTTCCCGAAAATCCCGCCCACCATGCCCCGCCTTGGGGAACAAAGTCAACTGGACGGACACCCCAACAGCTTCAAGGGCCTTGGCGAGTTTTTGACTCTGGGTATAAGGAACTGAACAGTCGCGCTGTCCCTGCTGGATCAAAAAGGGTGGATCATCCGGGGTGACATAGGTGATCGGGCTGGCAGCGGCCGCCTTGTCGGGGCATGAGCCGGGTGGACACCCCAGCAGCTTGTAGACCACCGATCCGGGTCGATCCATGTTGAAGCTTCGGCAGCCTTCGGTTGGTTCATCAAGGGTGCTGATCTCGCTGGGCCCGTACCAATCGACCACGGCCTGCACCTGACTGGACTGATCAGGATTGCCCATGCTCAAATCCTCCATTTCGGGGATGCCGCCTGTGGTGCCCAACATCGAGACCAGATGCCCCCCTGCCGAACCGCCCCACACCCCGATGTGCTCAGGATCGATGTTGTAGGCGGCGGCGTTGGCCCGCAGCCAGCGGATGGCCGCCTTCACATCATGAATCTGGGCAGGGAAGGACGCTTCATCGGTCAGGCGGTAACTGAGGCTGGCAAGGGCATAGCCTGCCAAGACCCCTTGGAATTCTGGGGGATTGTTTTTACTACCGCTCTCCCATCCGCCCCCATGAACCCACACTACCAGCGGGAAAGGGCCCTCATGATCAAGGGGGATATACAAATCGAGAACATTCCGCTTGCTGAGCGAGGCGTACACCAGATTTCGATGAACCTGATAATTGTCTTCTTGCGCGTGGGACGGGATCGCCATCCCAAAAGACGAAAGGATCAGGGCTGCAATAAGTGCCATCCCACCGAGCTTGAGTACAAATCGCATGTCTTCCTCCATCTCTCCATGAACCTTTCCCATGATCGGGGACGGATATTATTGAAAGATGATCAAAGTGTAAGAAAACAAGAAAGCCTCTTACGCCCGCTGTTTGGTCTGAGCAAGGGCAGCCTTCACTCCAAGGTTACAAAACGGTAGCCAATGCCCGGTTCATTGAGGATGTAGCGCACATTACGAGCGGGGTTTTCGCGCAGCTTTTTTCGAAGCTGATTCACAAACACCCGAACATAGTGATCCATCTCGGCGTACTCAGGGCCCCACACCGCAGCCAGAATTGCTCGATGAGTCATCACCTTTCCGGGATGGGTTGCGAGCAAACGCAGCAGTTCATATTCCTTGGGCGTCAGATGGATTTCCTCCCCTTCTACATAAACCCGTCGATTGGCTAGATCAATACGCAGTTCCCCCACGCGGATTTCCGCTTTGGCGTCAGTGGCAGGTTCAATGGCCACTCGGCGCAAGATGGCGAGGATTCGGGCGTGCAGTTCCTCCATCCCAAAAGGTTTGGTTAAGTAGTCATCCGCGCCCGCTGTGAGCGCCTCCACTTTGGTCTTTTCCTCATCACGCACCGAGAGCATGATGATAGGGGTTTTTGACCACTCCCGAAGCCGACGGCACACCTCAATTCCATCCGGCGGAGCCCCTAAGGCAATATCGAGGACGATGATATGAAAGGTCTGCTGAGCAGCCACTGTGATCGCTTCAGTCCCGGTTGAGGACGTAACCACTTCATAACCATGCCCGTTTAGCCCGATCCGAAGCTGTTTTCGGATTTGGGGTTCATCATCCACCACCAGAATCTCTGTCTCTTATAC
>JACSRJ010000242.1 GCA_014879835.1 Anaerolinea sp. | reverse complement strand
AATGGGAGCGCTCCCATTCCCGTTCCCTGATAGTATAAGATATTCTTCGTAAACAGAAAACGATCAAGTGGCAGGCGGAATCAACCTGTACCCTAGTGCTGCAATGGGATGAGACTTTAAGGTATTTTCCCCTTTCCCCACACAATTGGAGGGAAAGGGTTGGGTTTAGGAAGATTTCTAACCTCGTTGAGGGGCGGATTGTTGTACGTGCTACTTGTTTAGAGTCAGCACCAAACGAATCATCGCATCACCGGTGGGGCTAGACGCGGTAGTGATTGATCCAGAACTGATCGCCTCTGCTAACGGGCGGGTTGCGGCTTGTGCCTCTTTATGGGCCGCAATGTCTATCGCAAGCTCGTTTTGATCAGAAGGCGAGGGGGTGGACATCAGGTTACGGCTGATATTGCGGAAGACACGAGCAGTGGCAATACCCAACGCCGCTTGCATATCCATGAACAGAGTCAATCCGTTGCTGTCCATAAACCACAGGGTGGTGGGGTTGGGCAGGAAGTATGCAGATGCTTCACTGTACTGAGGCGTATCCCCAACTTGTCCACTGACACTGAGCATCTGAGCGGTGGCGATCAGGAAGATATTATTGGAGTATCCCACGATGATCTCAATGGGGGCTTCATAAGTGGGCGAACTCACCTTGACCAAAGTGAGCTTCGCTCCTGAAACATCCATCTCACCAATCTCCAGTTCAGGGTTATCTTCAGCCGCCTGCTTGAGGTAGGTGATGAGGCGCTGCAAGAGTGCTTCACCCTTGGCTGTATCATTGATTTGGGCCACAAAACCCGCGCTGAGCATGGACATATCGATCTTCGCTGAGGGATCAATGGTGCCCATAAAAGGTGAGGTACCTACTTCGCCGGGTTTATATCCCACAAACATCGCAAAATCCGAGTCGAGGGCATTGATGATCTCTGCTTCCAAATCAAGGCCACTCGAAGCTTTAACTCCTTCTAGAGCACGTTTCCACTGATCTGCAAGCAGATCGGGATTTTGTCCCCGGGTAGCCATCATTGCCCCGGCAAGTCCTAGTGATGCCCTGATCAAACCGGGCATATCAGCAGCCTGAAGCAGCAGCGAAGTCCCCATGGGCATGGTTTTGGCCAGATCGAGATTGATCGGTTTGGAACCGGAGAGCTTAAACTGATCTTGGGCTTCTTTGCTCACTGCCTGCACGATGTCGAGGGTGAGTGAACGCTCATCCAAAATGGTGCCACCCAAGACCAAGGGCCCCATCTGAGCAAGGGCAAAAACGATGGACAGATCAACGTTAGGATTGCTGCCCAGCATCGCCTGAAGTTGAAGCAGTTGGGGCGTGTCAAGGTATACCAATACATTGTAGTCAGGCGCTGGCAGCAGCCCAACTGTGTTTTGAAAACGGGGGTAGGTGTTCAGTTTTGATTCACGGGTGAGCGCCCCCGCAAGCCCTGCCCCGGTACCGATCAGCAGACTGCTGCTGTCCAACTGCACCTTGATCGGCAGACCGGGCGCTTCCCAAGTGGTTACCTCACCTGCGTTTTTGGTCACTTCAATTCTTGGGGCCGCGATCTTGAGCAGTTTATCCACAAAGGCTTCCGCCTTGGCTTTATCGGTGACTTCAAAAGCTAACAGCAGCGGCATCTGATCCGGTGTGAGGGGCGCAGCATTGGGGTTTTCAGGTAAAAGTGCTTTTAGATTTCCCACCCCGAGGGCAGCACGTTGACCCAACCAACTCAGCACTTCACCCTGAAAATCGATGCCCATCTGGCCCAATGCCCCTTGAAGGAGTGTGGGCAGTGGGGGTAACTGCGCGGGTGCATTGGGAAGTTTAGAGATCAGTTTGGTGATCACCCCACCCAATCCATTTAGATGCTCAAGGTCAGTGCGGAGCGATACAAAAACAAAGGTATCCTGAGGGAAAAACCGAGCGAGACTGGTCTCCGCCTCATGCTGCGTGGGCACACTGCTTGGACCCTGAGGTATAGAGATCGCTTGGAGCGCACTTGAAGGTGCGATCAGGATCAGGCAGAGGAGAAGCGTGAGCAAGAGTCGTTTGGTCATTGTGGTCACCTCTCATTGATTTCAGTGTATCAACGATGAGTATATATCACCTCTCCGGTGGGCACTTTTGATCTGGGTTAGGAGTTTACGCACTTGCCCTCATCCCCCTACGACCGCTCCACTGGAGAAGGGGGGAAAGAGATTCTTGAGGGGGTTTCCCCCTCAAACTGCCCCTTTTGATAGATACGGGGGAACAAGTTCAACTGTGTAGTCCTACTGGGTATAATGTTGAACAAAGGGTGAGATGGATAGGTGTTTTATGGAGCATCGTAAGTTAGGGCGCACGGGCTTAAAGGTCAGCGCCCTGTGCCTTGGCACCATGACTTTTCGCTGGACGAGCACCGAAGCCGAATCTTTTCAGGTTTTGGATCGGGCATGGGATTCAGGGATCAACTTTCTGGATACCGCAGACATTTACAGCAATTGGGCCGCAGATAATCCCGGCGGCGTCTCGGAGGAGATCATAGGGCGCTGGATGCAGAACAAGCCCCGTGATCAGATCATCCTTGCGACCAAATGTCGAGGTCGAATGGGCGAAGGCCCCAACGCGGAGGGGCTGAGTCGGGCGCACATCCTAAATGCCGTAAACCACAGCCTTCGACGCCTCAAAACCGACTATATCGATCTGTATCAGGTGCATTGGCCCGATTGGGATACCCCTCTTGAGGAAACCTTACGCACCCTTGATGATCTGGTCAGGCAGGGCAAGGTGCGCTATCTGGGCGCAAGCAACTTTCAGGCGTGGTATCTGATGAAGGCCTTAGGCATCAGTGAGCGTTTAGGGCTTGCCCATTTTGCCAGTATTCAGCCCCATTTTCACTTGCTTAATCGACGCGAAGTGGAGCCGGAGCTGGCCCTTTTGTGCCTTAACGAAGGGGTGGGCATGATCCCTTACAGCCCACTGGCATCCGGGTTCCTCACGGGCAAGTACACCCGCGAAGGTGGTGTCCCTCAGGGCAGTCGGGGTGGAGGCGCAGCCCGTTATATGCATGACAAAGGTTGGGCTGTGGTTGACGCGCTGCGGGCGATGGGACAGAAACGAAGCAAAACCCCGGCGCAGATGGCCCTTGCGTGGCATTTCAGCCTACCTTTTATCACTGCGCCGATCATCGGGGCAAACAACATCCCCCAACTGGATGAACTTCTGGGCGCAGTAGGAACTACCCTCTCTTCGGAGGAAATGCAGCAGTTAGATCAGATGACTGATACCTCGCGCAATTACCGCGACGACGACTAAACAACCACAGCGGAGAGGAGATTTGATGGCGTTAAATCTAGGAGATTTGTACACGGGCGCACACGTGAAACTTACCGCACCTCGGGCCGAAGATCGGGAATCTTTGGCCCGTTGGAGCCACGATGCTGAGTTTCAACGGCTTCTGTTCATGAACTTTGTACGCCCCCAGCCGCCGGACTTTTTTCAACTGCCCAAAGAAGAAGACAATCTCAAATACATCGTCTTTCATCTGCGCACAGTCTCGGAGGAGAAGTTCATCGGGTTTACCAACCTGTGGGGCTTCAACTGGTCGAGTCAATCCTGTATGCTCGCCATAGGCATTGGTGAGCCGGACTTTCGAGGGCGTGGTTATGGCACCGAAGGTCTTGATCTGCTGGTCAGTTATGCTTTTCGAGAGTTGAACATGCACCGGGTAGGGCTGGTGGTCTTTGCCTTTAATGAGCGCGCTCTGCACGTGTACGAGAGATACGGGTTTGTCCACGAAGGCAGAATCCGCGAGGGGAATTATCGGGACGGCAGCTATTTTGATGTGATCCAGATGGGCATTCTTCGCCCTGAATGGGAACACCGTTCCAAAAATGGTTGAGGTACGCCCCTCTGCACCCTATTGTGAACGAGGGTGCTGAGGGGATCATCCTTAAAATATCAGATAGTTTTCCGGGTTATCCGGCTGCTGCCCCACTCGGATTTCAAAATGAAGATGGGGACCACTGGAGTTGCCAGTGCTGCCGACCGCCCCTACAGGGGTACCTCTTGAGACCGTCTGCCCGCAGCTCACCGCGACACTGCTCATGTGCCCGTACAGCGTCAGGAAGCGCCCATGAGCAACAACTACCGCGTTACCATAACCCCAATTACTCCACCCGGCGAAGATCACCGTGCCGCCATCAGAGGCGAATACCGTGGTGCCTGTAGGCGCAGAGAGATCAATACCGCTGTGGTAGCTGGTGAAACCGCGCTGAACCACATATACCGGCGGCAGGGGGATCGCAAATGAACCAGAACCACCCCCGTTGGGCTGAGACCCACATGAACCCGGCCCGCCGCCAAAACTGACCGATCCGCCTAAACGTCGGGTGCGTCCGCTGCTGTCCACCTCATCTTGTCCACCCTCATACTGAATCCCGGGATCCCAATAGACAGCCTTTTTCTCGCTCACCCCGCCGGGGATCATCACATCAACCCCTGCGGGCAGCAGGGTAGAAGGTTTGGCCCGCTGAAGCTGTGGGTTGTACTCGGAATCGATGATCACATATGGGGAGACCTTAAACTGGGCGGCAATCGACTCAATGGTGATGTCTCCGGTGGTGCGATAGAGCACCCCATCCTGAGGCAGGACAGTGAGCGTATCGCCGGGCAGAAGGCGGTTCACGTAGATGCCGTCATTATTCCAGATGAGGGTGTCTACCGAAAGCCCAAAACGGGCCCCAATCTTGTCAAGGTTATCACCCGGCTGAATGGTATAGCTGATGATGCTTGACCGGGATCGCCCTGGGGCAATGGTGAAAGGGTTGAGCATTCGGAACAAACCTTCCGCAGGTGGCGCAGTGATCCCCGGATGGCGCAAAATTTCCGCAACCACATCGGGGGGCACAGTGGTATCCGTGACCACCGCTGCCGGCCAGGGGAC
>JACSRJ010000034.1 GCA_014879835.1 Anaerolinea sp. | reverse complement strand
TTCCTCGCGGGGGATGCCAAAAGCTTCCCGGATGGCGCTGAAGGTCTCAGCCTGTTTGACCGTATCCACACCCAGATCGGCTTCCAGATCAAGATCAGGCTGAAGCATGTCCACCGGGTAACCCGTCTGGGCCGCCACAATTTCCAGCACGCGGGTGCTGATCGGGTCCTCACTGCCTGAGGCGGGGAAGGGAGTCGGGGCAGGCGCTGAGGTCGGTGTTGAGGAGGTAGGCGCTGAGACAGGCACCGCAGGAGCGGGCGCGGCCTTCACCAGATCAGGGCGGTGGCTCTTGACGTAACCGACCACCTGTGCAAGGGTACGGTAATCGCGGAGCTTCAGACTCTCCTCGCGGGGGATGCCAAAAGCCTCCCGGATGGCGCTGAAGGTTTCAGCCTGTTTGACCGTATCCACGCCCAGATCGGCTTCCAAATCAAGATCGGGCTGAAGCATGTCCACCGGGTAACCTGTCTGGGCTGCCACCAGCGCCAACACCTGATCCGCGATGGGATCGGTGTTCTGATCCACCGGCTGAACGGGTTCAACGGCCGCCACCACCGGCTCAGGCGCGGCGGACTCATAAACCGGATGCGGCTGGATGGTGGGGGTAGTGAGGCTCGCGTTTATCGGGGCACTCACTGAGATGGCAGGCTGATTCCCTGCCACCAACGCTCGCTGTGTGGGGCCCATGCCCAACTGCCAGCGCGAAGGCGCGGGGGAACGCACAGGCGCACCATGGGGCTTGATCCGCAGGGTGCGTTTGATCACCTCCACTTCGACCCGATCACCACCGCTCAGGGCGTCCAACCACTGTTGGTAAAGGGGTTTGTTGTCGATCCGATCCAGCGCGCCGGGAATGCGGCGGATCAGGGTGATCCCCAACTGAGAGCCAAAGCCCGCCGCAAAATGAAGGGCAAACTGCACCGGATAGTGCCCACCCCGGCTGAGGTTCAGCACCCCTAGATCGGGGTCAACCTCTTTGTAGTTGGGCACTGGGGGCACGATCCCATGCTCAAGAGCCTTGACCGCGATCACATCCTCAACACCGACTCCCATTGGGTGGCCGGTGAAGCCTTTGGTGTTGGCGATCACGATCTCGCTGGCGGCGTCGCCAAAAGTGCGGCGGAGCGCCATCACCTCTGCGGAGGCGCTGCCACCCCGCGCCGGGGTATAGGTCTCATGGGACATAAACAACATTTGGGAAGCGATCACCGCCCGGTGCAGCCCAAAACGGCGTTCGGCTGCGGTCATCAGGTCATTCATCACCCCGGCGATATGTTCTACATCAAGGCGGGTGCCGTGATATGCGCTGTTGCGGTATTCACCCGCCAGCACCTCAACAATCGCCCGCATCCCCCGTTCTCGAAGGCAGTCCTCACTCTCGACCACCAAAGCACAGGCACCCATGCCGAGGATCGTGCCATGACGACGGCGATCAAAGGGCAGGGCCGCTTCTTCCACCCGATCATCAGTGGCGGCGGCCCCAGCAGCGAGGAAACCCGCCCCCACCCATTCCATGAGGTTATCACTGGTCACGTTGTCAGCCGCGATCACCAGCACCCGGCGGCAGCGCCCGACCCGAATCCAGTCCTCCGCCATGCTCACCGCCTGAGTGGTGCTGGCGCAAGCCCCGTTGATGTGGGTATTGGGGCCCCGGGCCCCGATATACTCCGCAAACTGGCTGTGACCCATGGCCAACACCCGGAAGATGAAGCGCCGATCAAAGGTATAGGGTTCGCGTTCGAGGGACTCGCGCAGTTCTGCGGCGCGGCGGTTGATCTCGCGCAGGGCGTTGGCTTCATGCACTTGCTCCCGCAGCGATTCCAGCAGTTCCAGACTCTCCAAACGGTGATAATAGGTGAAATACCGTTCCATCTCATCGGCAAAACGCCCCATGCCGGGGAAGGCCGAAGCGAAGATCACCCCAGTCTCGTCACGTAAGGCTTCGGGCAGCATCCAGCGGTCGGGTAGAAAGGAACCAGTGGTGGTGCGTTTATAGGTCTGTACCAGCGGGATACCTGCCTCACGCAGAGCGTCGATGCCCGCCGCTATGGCCAATTGGGTGGTGCTGTCGAGGGCTTCGATCAACTTGCCCGGAATGCCGTATTCTTCTTCCAGATCAAAATATCCGGGACGCCCGGCCAGTTTGATCACTTCATCAGCGTCGGTGATGGTCTCAAAACTGCCACCGCCATCACTGGCTTTACGCACCCGCGTCACCCGTTTGGCCAACATCCGCTTGCGGAAGCGTTCCGGGATCAGGTCAATGAACTGCTCCCCGCGCAGGATACGCATCACGTTGTTTTCGTCCATCAGAGACTTTTCCGCGCCGGGCAACCCTAACCCTGTGCCGCTGATGACCACCGATCCCAAGGGAGTGTGGTTGCGATCATTGACCTGCTGGGGAACGCTCTGCTGGTTAATCTGGTGGAGCAGCCCTGCCAGCGCCTGACTGAGCATTTCGGGGGTGACTGCGCCTTCCTGCCCCGGCGCGGAGGCCGTGACCTCAGGGGCACTGACTGGGCGCGTTTCTTCAAGGGGGTAAAAGCCTGCCGCGTACAGCCCACACAGGGCCTGATTAAAGCTCGCCAGTTCGCCTGTTTTGGGATGGTTGGTGAGCAGCGAAGTCACATCCCCCTGTTTGCCCAGAACATCGTCCACAAAACTCTTGAGGGCCCGTTTGGGGCCACACTCGACAAAACCGCGCACCCCTGCCTGATAGAGGGTTTCCATTCCCTTGACCCACTGTACCGGTGAAGCCACCTGCTGCTGGAGCAGGTCTTTGATCGCGGTCACCTCAGTCGGATAAAACCCCCCAGTGACATTAGAGACCAAGGGCATTCGGGGTGAGGCGATCTGGAGCCGATCCAACACCTTCCGCAGCGCTTCCCCGGCAGGGGCCACGATCTTTGTGTGGAAGGCATGGCTCACTGGGATTTCGACCGCCTTATAGCCTTTCTGGGTGAAGGTTTCTACGGCCTGCTCTACAGCGCGGCTCTCGCCCCCGATCACACACTGGGCGTGGCTGTTCAAATTGGCGGGCACCACATAACCCTTGATCTCACTGAGGACCGCATTAACTTCGTTGATAGGCGCAAGCACGGCCGCCATCTTGCCGTTATCACCCATGCTCACTTTGGTCATTTCGCTGCCCCGTGCGGCCGCGGCTTCAAGGGCATCGGCAAAAGGCATGATCCCGCTCACGATCAGGGCCGCATATTCTCCTAGGGAATGTCCCATGACCACGTCAGGCCTAAAGCCGTAGTGCTCCAACAGCCTGTAGATAGCGATATCAAGGGCAAGCATCGCAGGCTGAGTGATGGCCGTCTGAAGCAGTTCCATCTGGGCCCCAAAATCGTTCTCGTCCTCTACAAAAATGTAGGACGATAGGGGTTTGCCCAAGATGGGGGTCATGACCGCATCCGCATCTGCCAGCACTTCGCGCACGATGGGCGAGACCTTGGCGAGGGCGCGCCCCATGTTTAGGTATTGGCTGCCCTGACCGGGAAAGAGGTAAGCAAGTTTGCCCTTTTTTGCCCCGCGTCCCCGGAAAATACCCTGCGCCTGAAAGGCCTTCCACGCGGAGTCGGTGTCAAAACCCATGCCCTTTTGGGCGGTGTGCAAGCGGCTGAGCAGTTCCTCACGGCTGCCGAAGTCAATAAACAGGCGCTCTGAGGCGCGCAGAGTCTCCAGTTCAGGGGCCTGAATGCCGGGAGTCCAGCCCCCTTCAACCTGTGCTGCGACTGCATCAAGTTTGTTTTTGAGTTCCTGCGGGGTGGCCGCCCCAAGGGCGATCATCCCCCGCACGGGTGCAGGTATTTCTGAGGTTCCCTTGCCCCGCTCTGGAATCGAGACCCCGGTATAGGTTTTGCCCTTCTCGGTCAGCGCGCCGGGGATATATTCTTCCATCACCAGATGGAAGTTGGTACCCCCAAAGCCGTAGGCGCTTACCCCGGCGCGGCGTGGGGTACCGTTTGTTTTTGCCCATTCACGGGTTTCAGTGTTCAGATAAAAGGGGGTGTGTCCAAAATTGATGTTGGGGTTGGGGCGCTCTGCATTGAGGGTAGGGGGCAGAATCCGGTGATGCAGGGCCAGCGTGGTTTTGAGCAGCCCCGCCGCACCTGCGCCTGCCTTCAGGTGCCCGATGTTGCTTTTGACCGAACCAAGCGCCATGCTGTGGGCTTTAGGGCCATTGCCAAAGATCGTGTTGAGGCTTTCGATCTCGACCACATCACCCACCCGGGTGCTGGTGCCATGGGCCTCGATCAAACTTGCGGTGGCGGGATCAAGGTTGGCGTTTTCCCATGCGCGGCGGATGGCGTGCTGCTGTCCGATGGGGTTGGGCGCGGTGATTCCTTTGCCTTTACCGTCACTGGCCCCACCCACCCCACGAATGACCGCATAGATTTTATCCCCGTCCCGTTCGGCATCCTCAAGGCGCTTCAGCAGAAATGCGCCCGCGCCTTCGCCCATCACAAAACCATCGGCACCATCCGCAAAAGGGCGGCTGCCTGTGGCTGAAAGGGCCCCGATCTTGCAGAACTTCACGAAGGTGGACGCGCCCATGTTACGATCCACCCCACCGGTGATGACCGCATCCACCTGATGCTCGGTGAGCATCTCAATCGCAGCGCTCACCGCCGCAAAACTGGCCGCGCAGGCGGCATCGGTGATGAAGCTTGGCCCTCGCAGATTCAGGATGTTGGCCACCCGCCCCGAAGTGATGTTGGGCAGTTCGCCGGGCATGGTGTCTTCGGTGATTGGAGGGATGGCTTCAACCATCACCTCATGCCATTTTTCGAGGATGGTGCGGCGTATCCCAGCGGGCAGTTTCTCAAATTCATCCACGGACTCAAGGGCATGGGCAAATTCGGGGAAAAAGATGCGCAGGCTGGTCAGGTAGTGAAGTTCGCCGCCCATGGCCGTGCCGAGGATGACAGCGGTGCGTTCGGTATCCA
>JACSRJ010000326.1 GCA_014879835.1 Anaerolinea sp. | reverse complement strand
CTCACGCGATTGGCGCTGCGCGCCCTTCGGGTTCCTCGAAGCGCCATTATCGTAAGCAAGCGGAGCTTGGATCCGATAACCCCCGCTTCGCGGAACCAACAGAAAGGGCAGCCTGTCAGGACTGCCCTTCTGCTGCACTTAAGCATTATGCCTTAAAGTCTCTGGGCATAGAGGGTGGCGGTGGTGGGTTGTGATCACCTGTGCCCCTTAGGGTGGACATAATCTGTCCCATGATCCCGGTCATTTCCATGGGCAAGATGAACTTGGTAGAGGCGGAGGAGCCGATCTGTCGCAGTGCGTCCATATACTGGAGGGCCATGGTCTTGGCGTCAATATCCTTCGCCTGACCATAGATAGCTGCGAGGGCAGCGGCAAAACCTTCCGCTTTCAGGGCCTGTGCCTGCCGTTCACCTTCCGCATTGAGGATGGCTGACTGCTGCGCGCCTTCAGCCCGAAGAATCGCGGCCTGCTTTTCACCTTCAGCGATCATGATCGCAGCTTCCCGTTCACCACTGGCAGCCGTGACGGTGGCGCGGCGATTACGTTCTGCCGTCATCTGACGGTTCATCGCTTCCTGAACGTCCCGCGGCGGTTCGACTTCACGGATTTCCACGTTGGTGATCTTCAGTCCCCAGCGCTCAGTGATTTCGTCCAACTTCACCCGAAGGGTATCGTTGATCCGCTCCCGTTTGGCAAGCACCTCATCCAGAGCAATATCACCGATGACAGCCCGAAGGGTGGTGGTCGCAATATTCAAAGAAGCCTGAACCACGTCCTCCACCTGAAGAATTGCCAGTTTGGGATTGACCACCCGGTAGTAGACCAGAAAGTCAATGGCGATGGAGGCATTGTCTTGGGTGATGGCGATCTGTCGAGGAATTTCGAGGAAGCGCTCGCGCAGATCGACCCGGACTGCGGTTTCCCACGGCAGCACAATGGTGATACCGGGGCCACGAGTACCTGCATAACGTCCAAGTGAGAGGATCACCAGTCGGTTATATTCGGGGACGATCTTGATTGAACGCAGAATCAACCCGATAAACAGGATGACCAGCACAATAATGATGATAAGGGTGATATTTGAGCCTGTCAGCGGCATGAGCCTTTAGCCCTCCATTTCTCCATCTGAACCAACACGGCGTGCGCCTGTTTTGCGCTTATACCGTTCCACATAAAGTTTCAGTCCATCTTTGCGAATAACCACAACAGATTCGCCCACTTTGATCGGTTCGTCACTGTAGGCCGTCCATTGTTCACTGCGTACATTAACCGTACCAGTGGGGTTAAGTTCGGTGGTGACCCGACCCACTGAACCGGGCAGCAGTTCTTCATCACCCAAGACGGGTTCAGCGTTGCGTTGGTTGAGGATCGGAATCAAGGTGAACTGATACAAGGCAAAGGATGCGATGGCGGTCACCACGATCAACACCGGTGAAACGGGCGCATTGTTGATCAAAAACAAGCCACCGATGCTCTGAGCAGCCAACCCGATCAGGGCGAAACGTGCAGTCCCCCGACGATACAAGGGCAGCAGCAGATACATCAGGGTACCCCCGGCGATGGCCCCAGCCGCCAGCCAGTTGGTATCAGGGTGGGTGGCCAAACCCAATACAGATACCCCCAAGACCGCGATGGCCACGACTTCCCCAACCCCTGTACCGGGGGTGTAAATGCCAAAGACCGTTGCCCACAGACCCACCAGCAGCAGCAGATAGATCACATTGGGATCGGAGATCAACATTGATCCTTCCTTTCCTAATCACACCTTCTCTATTGTACTGGGAAACCCTCGAAAACGAGGGAACGAACCCCCTATTCTGTGGGGTTCACAACGGTCAGGTCGTAAGGACCTTCGCCATTCCTGCTCATGTTTATGAGCCAGCGGTGGCAAAAGGGTGGCAGGGAGAGTTGATCATCTCCCCGCCCTTTAAAACGTCGTTAGTTCACCGAGAGCCGGAAGTAATAGGTGGCCGTACCACCAGCCCATGTCACTTCCACCGAAAGTAGGTAAGTCCCGCGCAAGGTGGGAATGGCATAGGCGATCACTTCTCCCAAGGCGAGTTGATCACTGCGCTGGAGGGTGATCCCATCCGGGGTGAACAGGTTGATCACGACGGCGCTTGGGGTGATCCCGGCGAAAGTGAAGGTCGCCAGTGATCCCGCCGGGGCCGCCACCCGTGATGGGGCGGTGTCGATGGGGCCGCCGCCGCAATCCGGTTCACCGGCTGCATTGGTCACACAGGCCCGTACTGCAAACGGCTCCGATTCGACCCCTCCTGCATTGATTCGGGCTGCGGGCACTTCGGCCGCGCTGATCTGGGGCGGGGCAGAAGGAATGCCCGACGTGGGTGCAATAGTCGGGATGAACAGCGTCGGAGTCGCCTCTACACCTACTGTCACAGGGGTGGCAGTCACAATGAGGATTTCCGGCGTTGCAGTGGGGGTCGCCACCACGGGTTGTATGGTAGGCGCTTCGGTCGGCGCAACTGGGGTCGCAGTGGCCTCACCGCCAGCGGGACCGGCGGTAGGCACAAACAAGGTCGGCGTTGGCGGCGGTAGGGTCGGGCTTGGCGAAGGTACAGCCGTCGGCGGGGTGTAGTTAAATTCAAGGGTAGCTACGTTGGAGACAGGCGCGCCATCAGCGCCCAACCCCGTGATCCTCAACACATACCGTCCACCGGTGAGGACAGCCAACGGCACACGCACCGAGTCCAAGGGCACACTCAGCACTTCACTCACAAAGACAGAGGTATTGGTCAGGGTGTCCAGCACCTCTACCCGATACTTTTGGATCAGGTCTTGTTCAGGCGCATTGATCGCAAAAAGCAGATCGCCCGTTTGGCTGTCCAAACCTACGGTGGGAACGATGCCGATCAGCACCATCGCAGGTGTGGCGGTGGCAAGGATGATCTCAATGGGTGGGGTGTTGGTAGGCAGGATCGGCGCTGTCGTAGGTGGCACTAATGTCGGAGTGCTGCTTGGCGGGAGGGGAGTCTCCGTGGCCGCGACAGTCGCTTCGAGTGTGGTTTCTACAGTTGCTTCTGGTGTCAAAAGAGTCGGTTCAAGGGTTGCCACTTCAGTGGCGGCCTCGGTCACCACCACTGGAACTGTAGGGGTAGTGCCTGCTGCGGCAACTGTGGCTTCAACCGTGGCTTCAACCGTGGTCTCGGCTGTTGATTCAGCAGTCACTTCAGCGGTGACCTCAGGCGTCGGCTCAAGAGTCGATTCCGCAGTGACCTCAACAGTGGCTGCATCGGTAGGTTCAAGGGTGGCTTCCGCGGTAGCTTCGAAGGTTGGCTCAACCGTTACCGCCGCGCTGGTCGCTTCCGCCGTTGGGACTGAGGTTACTTCAGCAGTCGCTTCAATGGTTGCAGGCACAGTGACTTCAGAGGTGGCTTCAACCGTCACTTCTGGGGTCGCCACCAGTGTTGGGGTGCTGATGATTTCGGTAGGGGTTGGCTCAACAGTGGCTTCAGGGGTGGTCAAAGCGGTTGCGGCGTTCACCTGAAGTAAGAACCAACCAGAGACAAAATATTCTCCACCACCGGGGGCGGCATAGGTCGCAACCACTTCTACCCGGATTTCTCCCAAATCAAGCCCTTCGGTAACGAATTCGCCGTTGGTGGATGCCAGATCGCGTGTGGGGATGGAACCATCAGCGGCTGGTTTATCGGGCAGCGAGGCGGAGAAGGATGTCGGGGGGGGCTGCGCCGGATCGATCACAAAAACCACCACATCACCTACCGTGACCGCAATCGAATCGGTCAGGTCAGGCTGCTCCACAAAATCGCACAAGGGTGCATCATCGGCTTTGATCCAGCACGATGATCCCGGAAAACTGGCGAAGCTCTGTCCGTTCAGTTCCGCGTGGATGATCGGAACTGTAGGCGGCAGATCGCCCTGTGCCAGCAGCGGAAAACTCACTGCGGCCACAGCGCTGAGGATGATCCCCAAAATCAGCAAACGCTTCATCTTCGTAATCCCCCCTTTGGGTGGGTATTGCTCCCGCAACCATTGCCCGCTAGTGTATCATCAGGCGCAAGGCATGACAAACTATGCCTTTGTCTAGAGTGGTATGAGATCAAAAACGGGGTGGGTCTGTGCGACCTCACCCCGCGTATCGTTCACTCTAAACCTCAGGGAATGGTTAACCCTGACGGTTAAATTCGATGCCTAACAGCCCGGTGTTGATTTTGGGCTGTTTGTTACGATCTTCTTCGCGTCCAAAGGCGATAACCTCGCCAGAGTCGGTGATCGCTTCAACGGACAACCCAAGCGACTGAAGTTCCTTCACCAGCACCCGGAAGGATGCAGGGATGCCCGGCTCTTCAATCTGCTCACCCTTCACGATGGCTTCGTAGGTCTTGACTCGCCCCTGCACATCGTCCGATTTGACCGTGAGCATTTCTTGGAGGGTGTAAGCTGCACCGTAGGCTTCCAACGCCCACACTTCCATCTCGCCAAAGCGCTGGCCGCCAAACTGCGCTTTACCACCCAAGGGTTGTTGGGTCACAAGGCTGTATGGGCCAGTTGAACGGGCGTGAACCTTGTCCTCGACCAAATGGGCCAGCTTGAGCATGTGGATCAGACCCACCGTCACGGGACGATCAAAGGCCTGCCCAGTTTTGCCATCAAAGAGAAGCTGTTTGCCATAAATGGGCACAGGCTTGCCCGTCCGAATGGCAATCCGGTTGGCGTACTCGCGCAGTTTCTCGCCCGAAAGCTCTTCTGGGGTAGGTTCTCCGGACTGTACCTCCGCCCAGATTTTGAGGATCACATCAATGGCGTTGTAGTCGATCCGATCACGCTCCGGGCCATCAAGTTTGTCCACGGAAAACAACAGCACCTGAGTCGGATCATAACCCTTTTCACGGATCCATTCGGCCATCGCAGCACGGCGCGCATAGACATCTTCCAAAGCGAGCCGTTCGCTGTCGTAATCGGGTTTATCAGCCAACCAATCATTGATGTACATGCGGCGCACCTCATTGTCATCCGCAAGTTCATCTTCGGTGTAGTTAAACTGTTTGATCCACTCCCACGAGCGCTGGGTGATCTCTTCCCAAACATGGTCGATCAACCATGCCCGCCCCAATTCAGCCTCGATCTCGTGTTCTTCCGCGCCATCAAAGACGGGGGTCACCGCCCGGAAGCCCAGACGATCAGCAGCCCAGCCCAGATGGGTCTCCAGCACCTGCCCGATGTTCATACGACCGGGCACCCCGAGAGGGTTGAGGATGATGTCAATGGGGGTGCCATCTTCCAGATAGGGCATATCCTCAATGGGCACCACTTTGGAGATCACGCCTTTGTTGCCGTGACGTCCCGCCATCTTGTCGCCTTGGGTCAGCTTCCGGCGCTGAGCCACGCTCACCCGCACCATTTGCTCCACACCCGCAGGCAGATCGCGGTGCTCTTCGCGGTTGAAGACCTTAATATCAACCACCTTACCACGCTCACCATGCGGTAGGCGCAGCGAGGTATCCTTCACTTCACGGGCTTTTTCGCCAAAGATTGCCCGAAGCAGTTTCTCTTCGGGGCTGAGTTCTTTTTCGCCCTTCGGGGTGATCTTGCCCACCAGAATGTCGTTGGGCCCGACTTCAGCCCCGATGCGCACGATCCCATCTTCACCAAGGTCTTTGAGGGTTTCCTCACCGACGTTGGGAATATCGTAGGTGATCTCTTCTGGCCCCAACTTGGTATCGCGGGCTTCAACCTCGTGCTTTTCAATGTGGATCGAGGTGAATTTATCCTCACGCAGCAGACGCTCGCTGATCAGCAGGGCGTCCTCGTAGTTGCCGCCTTCCCACGAGAGGAACGCGCACAGCACATCATGCCCCAAGGCCAAATTGCCGTTGGTGGTGGAGGAACTATCCGCGATCACATCACGGGGGTTGACCCGCTGTCCTTTGGTCACTACTGGGCGCTGATCAATGCAGGTTGATTGATTGGAGCGGGTGTATTTGCGCAACCGATAGTCACGCACGTTGCCGTCATCTTCACGCACTTTGACCAAATCGCCAGTGACACTCAGGACTTCACCGGATGCCTCAGCCAGCAGCACCTGACCGGAGTCGTAGGCGGCCTGATCTTCCATACCCGTGCTGACGATGGGGACGTCGGGCTTGAGCAGGGGCACGGCCTGACGCTGCATGTTTGATCCCATCAGGGCGCGGTTGGCGTCGTCATGCTCCAAGAAGGGGATGAGCGCCGCTGAAATGCCCACGATTTGACGCGGTGCCACGTCCATGTAATCAATGCGTGCAGGGGTCACATCGAGGAACTTCTGGTTAGAGCGTGACGAGATACGCTCGTTCACAAACTGCCCAGAGGCATTCAGAACCGCGTTGGCCTGCGCGATCACAAACTTATCTTCTTCGTCCGCGGAGAGGTAGACGGTTTCGCTGCTCACATAGGGGCGCACGGGAACGGTCTTGCCGACCTTGGCCGCTTTGAGCTTCTTCACCAGCGCTTCGGTGATGATGGTGCCCTCTTCGGCAATGATTTCATCATCCTTGCCTTCAATATCCTCACCCACTTCACGCCCGATGAGGCGCGGGTCGGTCAGGGGCAGTTCCTTGATCACCTTACGGTAGGGGGTCTCAATGAAGCCGTACTCATTCACGCGGGCGTAGGTCGCCAGACGCCCGATCAAGCCGATGTTGGGTCCTTCAGGGGTCTCAATGGGGCAGATACGCCCATAATGGCTGTGATGCACGTCGCGGACGTCAAAGCCGGCGCGCTCACGACGCAGACCACCCGGCCCCAATGCGGAGAGGGTGCGCTTGTGGGTCAGTTCGGCCAGCGGGTTGGTCTGTTCCATGAACTGGCTCAACTGACTGCTGCCGAAAAATTCGCGCACGGCGGCCACGATGGGACGGATGTTGATCAAGGTGATCGGGGTGATTCGATCCGACTCTTTGGTGGTCATCCGTTCGCGGATCACCCGTTCGGTACGGCGCAGGCCCACCCGGAGTTTGCTCTGAATCAGTTCGCCCACGGTCTTCACCCGGCGGTTGCCCAGATGATCAATATCATCGGGATTCGCTTTGTTGGTGTTGATCTGGATCATCCGCTCCACGACCTTGACCAAATCGTATTTGGTGATGGTGCGAATGCTGCGGGGCAGAATGGTATCGATACCCAAGCGCTGATTGAGTTTGTAGCGCCCTACCCGCTCAAGGTCATAACGGCGCTGATCAAACAACTGACTGGCGAGGTATTCGCGGGCATTGTCCAAATTGGGGGGATCACCCGGACGCATCCGTTTGAAGAATTCCAAAAGGGCCATTTCGCCGATGGTGCGCCCTTCGCGGATCTCCCACTGTGGCTCATTACGGATGGTGGAAGCAATATACTGGTGATCGGTCTCGTTGTCTACATCCTTAAAGAGTTCGAGGAGTTCATCGTCGGTGCCCGCTTTGATCGGGGAGATTTCATCGTGCCCGTCAGAGATAGCGGCCAGCGCCCGAAGCAAGATGGTCACCGGTACCGTGCGCTTGCGATTGAACTTGACCGTGATGTAATCGCTCTTTCGGGTCTCAAACTCCATCCATGCGCCCCGATCCGGGATCAGTTTGGCATTGGAGAGCGCACGCCCTGTGGTGCGGTCTTCGGTGACGTCAAAATAGACACCGGGAGAACGGATCAACTGGCTCACCACCACGCGCTCAATGCCGTTGATGATGAAAGTGCCGTTTTCGGTCATGAGGGGGAAGTCGCCCAAGAAGATGTCATTGACCACAATCTCGTCAATCTCACGGTTGACCAAGGCCACCCGAACATACAGGGGGGCGGAATAGGTCATGTCCCGTTCGAGACACAGATCTTCGTCGTGTTTCGGCTCATCGAACCAATACTTCAGACCAAATTCATCGGTCTCTGGCTGCGGCCCGGGGAAATACAGCCTCAGGTTACCATTAAAGCTCTCAATGGGGCTGATCTCCGCAAATAATTCACCCATTCCTTCGTTGCGGAACCACTCAAATGACTTGAGCTGCACCTCGATCAGCGAAGGCAGTTCTTGAACATCACGGGTTCGCGCATAATTCTTAGTATCCAGTCGCTTTTGCATACACCGCACTCCTGAAGTCTTGTTCGGTTACGAGAAACGACGACACAACCGCCTAGCACTAGGGGAGGCTTACGATTGGTTCGGTATGGTACGGCATGAGTGGAGCATCATTTTTGATAGGGGTACTCCGCAAATTACAATCATAACATGGGAATCGACAGAGTCAATATGCGAAATTTGAAAAATGATGCATGGCTGCAAATGTACCAGAATTGGGTGTTGGCAGACGGGCAAGGCTGACGGACAACGAGAGGACGTTTTTCGTAGGCACAGGGCCTGCCCCGTCCGCGCCGAGGCAAGAAAAACCTCATGCAAGCGCCCAACATTCCCCACCGCCTGATCGACGCTCACTCGCAAAAACGGCTGGAATCGGCTACCATTTCCCCGCGATCCGTTAATCTGGGAACCTTGACGATGATTCGACGTTTTGGTTGTTTAGGGATAGTGCTGCGAGCGCTTATTGTGCTAGTCGGCATCGGTGTGATAGTAGTTCTCACTCATTTTGCCCTGACGGGGATCAATGGGCTGATCCAGCGGGCTGAACAGGGGCGTTTGGCGCAGGCGCAAGCAACGATTTTTCCGGGCACGGCGACAGCGATTTACCTGCTCAACGTGACCATCGTGCCTACGCTTGAACCGTCGCCTACGGAAGCTACCCCAACGGAGACCTTCACCCCTGCCCCGCTGAGCGTGTCACTCACTTCGCTGGCCGTCGGTGCGACTGAAACCGAAGCTGCGATCAGGACGTTGATCAATCCCTTGGTTACCCCTTCCCCAACGGCGAGCTTGACCAGCACTGCGGCTCCCACCAGTACCAGCACGGATACCCCTGCACCTACGGCCACCAGCACCGATACCGAGACGCCTATACCGCCCACTGATACCACAGTGCCCAGCCTGAGTGCGCCTCCCACCAATACCGAGGCGGCTTCCAGCAGCGCCCTTACCCCTGTGGTGACCAGCGCCCCCAGTGAGGAGCCTACTAAGGAACCCACTTTAGAACCTAGCGCGACCAACAGCCCTTCGCCGGTTCCACCCAGTGAGACTCCTTCACCGCTGCCGCCCAGCCCAACCCCGGTGCCCCCAACCGAAACGGCAACAGCCACCGCGACCCAGCTTACCCCGTCGATGAACGCGCCGCTGCCCACCAATACCCGCCGTCCCAGCCGCACCCCGACTCCGACCGAGCCAGCAACCATGACTCCGACTGCGCTGGCGATGCTGCCCACTATTGGAGCCACCAGCACCTTGCCCAGAGTTCCGGGGCGTGATGCCTGCACTGACAAACCTCAGCCAACGGCAATCCCCGAACGGGCGGCACGGCTTAATCCGGGCGAGTATGACATCATGAACATCCTGTTGATCGGCTCTGACGCTGATCTTGACCCCACCGAGCGCAGCTTCCGCACCGATACCATGCTGATTATATCGATCAACCGCACCACCAATACGGTGGCCATGATGAGCATCCCTCGTGATTTGTTTGTGTGTGTGCCTCAGTTGGGAATGCAGCGGATCAATGTGGCCTTCCACTGGGGCGAGTCCGTAGGTTGGAGTCCCAACGGGGGCTTTGGGCTGCTTCAGGAGACGATCCTCTACAATCTGGGCATCCCCATTCACTTTTATGCCCGGATCAGCTTTAACGGCTTTAAGCAGGTGATCGACACCCTCAACGGGGTTTCGCTGGCAGTGGACTGCCCCATTCAGGGCCCCAAATGGACGGGACAAGTTGACGCTTCGAACAGCCCGATCTTTGAGGATTTTGCGCTCAAGCCGGGCTATTACCGCCTTGATGGAATCACCGCCTTGTGGTATGCCCGGATGCGCACTGGAACCAGCGACTTTGATCGCAACCGCCGTCAGCAGCAGATTCTGCGTGCGATCTGGCGTGAAGCTAAGGATCAAGGGCTGTTGGCCAAAGCGCCGGAACTGTGGGGGCAGGCAACCCAAATTGTAGAGACCAACCTTCAGCTTTCAGACATCATTGGGCTGCTGCCGGTGGCCCTCAATTTGCGCCCAGAGAGTATCACCCAATTCACGATGGTTAAGGGACGTGAGACGGACTCTTGGACAACCCCTCAAAATGATGCGGTGCAGATTCCCATCCCCGACGGAATGCGGGCGACTCTGCTCAACTTCTACACCCCGCCCACCAACCGGATCAGCGAGGAATTAGGGGCCATTGAAATCATCAACGCTTCTGGTACGCCCGATCTGGATAAGGTTGCGGTGGATACCCTTGGCTGGAAGGGCTTTGGAGCGGTATCCGCGGCCCCGGTGGAAATCACCCCTAAGACGGTGGTTTATGACTATACCGGCGGGGCAGCGCCCGCAACTCTGCAACTGATGCTGCGTGCCCTCAATGTGAGCGCCAGCGCTGTCGTAAGCAGCCCTGATCCCAATGCACCCACTTCTTTCAGGGTGGTCTTGGGCAGCGACTATAACCCGTGCAGCGCGCCGGGCTTCGGTACCGCAGTGCGCTAACCGCCGCTGAAGGTTTCAAAAGTTAACAAGGTACAGGTCGGGACCTCATCTGAAGGCCCGACCTGTTTCTTTTAGGGAAGGGGTGGGGATTTCTGGGGACTAAGCCTGAATGCCGCCGGGATTTCGGCTGCCCATGCACGGATTGCCGGCCAGTTGCGTCGATCTCCAGCGGGGGCCTGTACAATCACCATCGCAAATAACACCGCCCACCACTTCAAGCGCCCATAGTCAAGTCTGCCCGCAAACATACCGATCCTAACCGGTTTGGGGCTGCGCGCTGCCCTGAGGATGGGACGGAGGTAATTGCTCACGCTGGCGTATCGTTCCCGGAAGCTCAAGCGCCCTTCGTTTTTGGGCGGTTTAGGCAGCTTTTCATCGACAAAAACGGGTACACCATCGATGTCAGTCTGTCCCGTTTGGGTCAGGCTCATGGCCATCACAAAGACCGCAAGGGGAATATGTTGAAGCGCCTGCCGATTACGCCGCAAAAAACGCAGCGCCGCCCGGTGCCAGCCCATGATCATGGGTGCACCCAAGACCAACCCCGCATAACCTTCAAGGTTGGTGATCTGGTTTAGGGGTAGGACGTCTACTTCTCCCCCTGCTTTGGCGATCTCCTCCCCCACGGCCCGGGCCACATCCGCGGTGGAACCTGCAAACGAGGCGTATGCAACGAGGATTTTGCTCATCTGTGTTTGTTCTTTGCTCAAGCACTCTGCCTTCGCCCGGAATTAGGGCCGGCTGGTGGCTCCGTTGTCACTGATCCGTTGAAAACCAAAGGCCCGGAACATCACCCGCATCATGGCGTGTCCAAAATCCGGCTTCAGGAATTGGTTAGGGCAGCTCCCCGGAATAACTGCAATCCCGTTATCACGGCAGAGCTTCACCGCTTCTGAGGAGACACTGGTCATGGATGCAGCCAGACCGGGCTTTGTGCCCATCATACAGTGCATCCAGATGTGTTTGATTCCCAGTTCGACGCACTGCTGCACGATCTGATCGGTCACCTTGGGGTTGGCGAGGATAAAAACTGCGTCGGGTTTTTCGGGGATCGATTTAAGATCAGGATAACAGGGGCTGTCGTCGAAGGTGGACAAACGCGGATTTACAGCGGAGACAGCATAACCCGCTGATTTAAACTTCCGATAGGCGAGGTTGCAGCCTGTCTCCCGGTTATCGGAGACACCCACTACGGCGATCTTCTTCTGTGCCAGAAAATCTTTCACCAGCGCATCGATCTTGGGCATGGAAACCCTTCCTTGTTGGGGCTGATGTTCACGCCAGCCCATCACTACAGATATTCACCGTTACTCTATACGCATTCAGACAAAAAAAGTTCTGTCCTTTTGGCAGCGGGTTAACCCCTAGCCCCTGCCTCTTCCGCCCGTACACAGGGATAGAGGTTAGGGGTTGAACTGTCTTTTCAGGCAACCCCTTAGGCGGAGACAACACATCAGGGTTTGTTTCATGAAGGGGTGTTATCCGCTCAGGGTGAGGCTGAAATAGGCACGGTGAACCAAAAAACCGCACCGCCACTGGGCCCATTTTGGGCCCCGATCTTACCACCCATTGCTTCCACCAGACTCCGGGCGATTGCCAGCCCTAGACCGCTCCCACCCGCGGATCGGGCGCGGGACTTTTCACCCCGATAAAAACGCTCAAAGAGGTGGGGCAGATCCTCAGCCGGGATGCCTTCCCCGGTATCGAGAATGCGAATCTGGACTTGGCTTTGATCGGGTTCAGCGATAGCCTGAAGGGTGATACTACCTTGGGCCGTGTGACGCAGGGCATTACTCAGAAGGTTGGTGAGCGCCTGTCGGAAGCGATCCCGATCAATCCGCACGAAGGGCAGTTCCACAGGTAGGTCTAAGATCAGCCTGATCCCCCGCGAGTCTGCGGCGGTGCTGAAGGGCAGCGCACTGACCCGGATCAGTTCCAGCGGGTCGAGCTCAGTGAGGCTCAGGTGAAGCTGCCCCGCATCGGCGAGGGCCAGTTCGCGCAGATCTTCAACAAGGCGCTTGAGCAGGTGAGTCTGGTCAAACAGGGTGGCGACCTCGCCCATTTCAAGGGGGTAAACCCCATCCAGAAGGGCCCGCAAATTACCTTCCATCACCGTGAGCGGTGTGCGCAGTTCGTGGGCAATATCGGCAATCAGGTTTTGGCGAAGTTTCTCAAGGCGCTGAAGATCGTCGGCCATTGCATTAAAGGCATTGCCCACCCGAGCGATCTCGCCTGATCCCTGTATCGAGACCCGCTTTGACCAGTCCTTGAGGGCGAAGGTTTGGGCTGCTTGGGTTAAGTCCTTTAGGGGTTTGGAAAGTCCTCGGCTGAGCAGAATTCCAATGCCTGCCCCGATCCCCGCAGCCAGCAGCGCCGAGAGTAGAAGAGTCTGTTGAAGTTCAGCTAAAAAAGACTGCTCATCAGGCATCATGCCCCGCCCTGTGAGCGCGATCAGGTAACCTACGGGCGAACCCTCCGGGGAGGTGATCACCAGTGCCCCGCTTTCTTCTGATCTGGTGAGGTACTGCCCTATGCGACCGCTGTTAGAATCAACTACGATTTGCTTCTGAGCGTCCGCGAGAAGGTAAGTGGTATGCCCCCCCATGCCCATCCCACTGCGTCCGCGCCCCATGCCTCCCATGGGAGAAGAGGATTCCGTCTCCAACAGCGCTTCTACCCCGGACCAATCTCCCCTTTGTTGGTAATACGCCCGTAGCGCATCGATCAACCCGCTTTGGGTCAGCATCTCACGCCGAATCAAATACTGTCGGAACTGAATGTCCGTATTGGCGCTCATCAAAAAGGCGACAAGCCCCACTGTGATGAGGGTCACGGTGGCAAAGGACAAGGCCAATCGGGCCCACAGTCGTTGATCCCAACGCATCTTGATCACCCTTTGCGCAGTTTGTAACCAACCCCAAAGACCGTTTCAATGTAGCGGGGCACAGCCGGGTCAGTTTCGATCTTTTTGCGTAGGTTTTTGATGTGGCTGTCAAGGGAGCGCTCCATGCCCTCATAGGTATATCCCAACGCCTTCTCGATCAATTCGGTACGGGTGAAGGTGTGGTTGGGGCTGGTCATAAGGGTTTGCAGCACTGCGAATTCCGTCGGGGTCAAATCAAGGGGTTCATCCCCAAGGGAGGCGCTCATGGTATCTTTATCGAGTTTGAGATCACCAACCACCATCACGGGCGAGGGGGTAATTGCCCCTGAAGCCCGCCGCAAGATAGCACGTACTCGGGCTGTGATCTCGGTGGGGTTAAAGGGTTTGGTCACATAATCATCGGCACCCAGTTCCAAACCCAACACCTTATCTTCGTCCTCCACCCGGGCCGTTAAGATCAAGATGGGGATATGGGCCAGACGTTTATCGGAGCGGACAGCACGGGTGATCTGCCAACCATCACGGCCCGGCAGCATCAGGTCGAGGATCACCAGATCAGGGCGCTCCGTGCGGATCAACTCCATTGCGGTATCGCCCTCAAAGGCCGTCAGGACAGCCCATCCAGCGTTTTCCAGATAAGACCTGATCAACCGGACAATGTGTTTTTCGTCATCGACGACCAAAATTCGCTGAGGCACTGCCCCCGCCTCCTTCACGAATACCTAATAAGCCTTGCGGCATCCTCGGACAGGACGGGGCACGTCCCTACGAAACTGTATCCTTCGTAGGGACGCTGTTCACCGCGCTCGACTGCCAGCGCCGAGGTTTCCTACAATTGTCCGCAGTGACCCGAGGGAGCTTAGCGCCCCATCATGCCTCGCCCACCGCGGCCCATCATGCCCGAAGGCCGGCCGCTGCCAATCTCCATGCCACACAGGTCACAATAACCGTCGCCATCGGCATCCATCATGCCCATACCTGATCCCATCATGCCCATCATACCCATTCCCCGAACCATACCCATACGCCCAGTATAAGGCGCAGCAAGGTCCGCGGTCACCCGTTCCCGGAGGGTCTTGAGCATGGTATCTGCCTGCTCCTGAGTCATGCGCTTTTGCTCAACCGCAACTTTGATGAAGGTCTCATGTTTGCTTACAAAAGCATCCACGATGGTCTCCAACTCGACCCCCTTCTCCTTGGCCACATCGGCAATGGTCTGCCCGCTCTGTAAGAGGGTGATCAATTCGGTCGGTTCCATCTTGAGAACTTCTGCGGCGGTGGCCACAAGGGAGTTATCAAAACCGCCCATGCCCATAGGTACGCGATTCCCGGTTGGGCCTTGGGCTTGAATGGTGCTGTTGACCACAAACAAACCCACCACAGCAACCAGCCCAACCACAACAACGATCTTTAGCGCTTTGCCTGACATAGTAGACACTCCTTCGTTCCTATTTTTTACTATCGTGCTTTGACTATCCTGCTTTGAAGTCTATCAGGCAGTTGTGGAGAACTTATGGAGACGCTGGAGGGCTGACCGCGAGTGAGTGCTGGAGGGGAAAGCAGTCCCGGCGGGCTGGTGTTCCCAAACCATTGGCCCGCCGTCTTTTTTAATCTGCTTGAATCAGAGGCACTTGCTGAAGGGCGGTGATGTCCTTTGCCCCACACATAAACATCGCAATCTGAATCTCACGAGTCAGGGCACGGGTGAGATCGATCACTGCGTCCACCCCCTGATTAGCCGCTTTGAGGTATGGCCCCGCCAGCCCCCCCAAAGAAGCCCCTAAGGCAAGGCATTTGGTTACATCGATCCCATCGCGCAGCCCGCCACTGGCCATGATCAAGGTTTGGGGTGCAGCCGATTTGACCTGTTTGATGCTTTCCGCAGTGGGGATGCCCCAATCGGCAAAGGCCCGGGCGATTCGCCTGTGAAAATCAGTCGGGGCACGGTGGTATTCCACCTCACTCCACGAAGTTCCCCCCGCGCCGGCCACATCAATCGCAGCTACCCCGGCTTCAGTAAGACGGCGGGCATCATGGGCGCTAAAACCCCAACCCACTTCCTTAGCGATTACTGGGACGCCCACCTTCTGACACAGGAGGGCGATCCGAGGCAGTAGATTTTTGAAGTTGCCGTCACCTTCAGGTTGGACCGCTTCCTGCAAAGCGTTAAAGTGAAGGATCAAAGCATCCGCACCGGCCATATCGACCGCACGGCGGTATTCATCAACCCCAAAACCGTAATTCAACTGGACTGCGCCCACATTGGCAAAAAGCAGCACATCGGGGGCGATATCGCGGATATAGAAGGTCGCGGCTAAGGATTTTTGGGCAATGGCCGCCCTTTGCGACCCCAATCCCATAGCGATCTTGGTGGCTTGTGCGGCCTCGGCTAAGGCGCGGTTGATCGGCCCGGCCTCGCCTGTGCCCCCCGTCATGGACGAGATCAACAGGGGCGCACTGAGGCGCTTACCAAAGATTGTGATGGTGGTATCAACCTCGTCGAGGTCGAGTTCCGGAAGGGCGGTATGGGGAAACCGATACTGCTCTAACCCGGTGGTGAGCCGGGGGAACTGGACATTTTCTTCGAGGTTGATCCGAATGTGATCGGCTTTACGGCGCTCGATCAGTTTATCATCGTCAGATGGCGTGGTCATGATCCTCCAACCGCCGCTGCTCCCTACGGAAATACATAACAACGCCAGTTATAAGCCGGCACTGGGTTGTTCGCCACCTGAAGGGCAAACGCATTGGGATTGCCATAAAAGGCCTGACAGATCAGGTCATAGTCTTTGGCCACGAGGGTAAAGACCGTCACCCCAGTACCTTGTTCGGTGCACACAAAGGCGGTTTTGTTGGGGTTCAGTTGGGCTACGTATCCCTTGTTAGAGCAGTAGCTTTCCACCTGAAACTCACCGTTGCCCAAGATGACCGCACCTGCGGGGATAGAACCACGCTGGTTGTAGGGCGGAGGGGCTTTGGGATCAGCCGTCGGAGTCTTACCACCGGGTACTGCGGTCGCATTGGGATTTCGGGTCGCGGGCACACGGGTTACATTGCTCACCTGTGAAGGGGCACTGATCGGCTCGATCCAGTAACCGTTGGAGTCACTCTCCCCAATCCACCCAACCAAGCCGCGATAGTTTGCTTGCCACCATGTGATGCCATGATTGCAGACCGCCTCAGAGATCACCCTGAATTCGCCACCTGCCGATATGCGGGCGGTGGTCACACTCGACGAGTCAATGCTCGAACGGGCAGGTTTGCTGTTGAGGAAGACAATATCAGAGTTGAGCAGAACCCGCGCCCACCCTCCGGTTTTGACCCGCGCCGCGGGAGAGGTGGTGCATACTCCAGTGGGATAAGGGGCGCTCACTTCACTCAGATCAGCGGGGGCAATCCAGTATTGGTTACCTTGCCCCTCGGCCGTCCAGCCGCGAAGGACTTTACTGCCATCATTGTATTCAACATACCACCATGCCAACCCTTGACCGTTGCCGGCGGTGGTGCATTTAGGCCCATCAAGGACATAGATGGGTGCGTTGCCGGGGATGTTGGAGATGGTATCGCCCCCGCCCGGCTCAGTACGTAAGCGGTTGGGGTCACCGGGCGTGATCCGGGCCGCAGTGTTGGGGCGTAAACGGGACGTCGTAAAGTTGGGGCACTGGGCCACAACCACCGTTGGGGTGGCCGTGGGGACACGTGCTGCCGCGGTCATTTGGATCGCCGCGATGTTGGTCTGCTGAGCCTGAACGGTACTAAGCGCAGCAATGGCCATTGCAGTCGCGTTTTGGACAGCCGCTACAGTCTGGAGAGCGCGGGCCGTGGCCGCCGCCGAGGTGGCTTCCCGACTCAAGTTGGCAATGCTGGTCTGCTGCGCTTGAAGGGTGTTTTGGGCCACAATCGCAATCGCCGTCTGATTCTGGCTGGAAGTCAGGGTTTGGGCCGCCTGAATAGTCGCGGCTGAAACTGTGCCCTCAAGGATCATTGCGGCAACTTTGGTCTGCTGAGCAATCGCCGTGGCGGCCAGCACCGTCTCCTGAGCGGCTGCGGTCTTGGCGAGACTGGTCTGCTGCGCGCCCACCGTGGCTGCGATGATGGTCTCCTGAGCCGCAAGCGTCCCGGCTGCACTTCTGGCGATCATGGTTTCGTTGCTGACCGTGGTCGCGGTGGCCGCCGCCGCCGAGGTTGCGCCTGCCTGCTCCGTTGCGGCCGCATTGGTTGAACCCATCTGCACTGTGGCCATCACCATGGTCGTCATGGCTACGGAAGTGCTTTCTGCGGCTGCCTGATTAGCAGTTGCGCTGGCATGGGCATTGGCCGTCTCTTGAGCGATCACGGAGGGATCAGGCGTCACACTCAGATTCGGGGTCACGGTGGAGGTCGGTGTCGGGCTGGATGTGCTCGTTGGGGTTTGGCTAGAAGTTGCCGATGCAGCACTGGTCTCGGTTGATACAACCGTTTCAGTCGCGCTGCCTATCAAGGCAATTCGGGTGTTTTCCGCATCCTGTGCAGCGATAGTGGCACTGGCATTGTTATTATTATTGTTGGTAATGGCCAGCAGCCCAACCACACCCAAAATGGCCAAGGCGGCCACTGCCAACAGGATCGCCGCCGCGCCGCCGCGCCGAGGTTTTTCCATCACCGAGGCTTCAGCGCCGGGTTGGGGCATCCCAACTGGGGTAGGGGATCGTCCCTGAACCCCTGCGCTTGGGGTTGGTATGCGTGCCCGCCCCGAGGTGGTGGGCGAAGGAACACCTTCCACAGCCGGCAAAGGGGAGGTAAGGTCTGTAGCGTTTGCGACAGGGGCAATCCCAGTCGTGATCAGGTTACGGAAAGCGTCCGCCATTTGTTGGGCGGAGGAGAAGCGGGCAGTACGTTCTTTGGCCAGCGCCCGCTGGAAGATCAAATCGGCCCCATTGGGCAGCCCGGGATTGTACGCATAAATCGAAGGCGGCGCTTCGTAGATATGCATGTGCATCATGGCGAAGGGGGTGTCACCGGTGTAAGGGGTTTTCCCCGCAAGCATTTCGTAGAGAATGATCCCCAGCGCGTAAATGTCGCTGCGCGCATCGGCCCGTTCGCCGCTCCACAGTTCGGGGGCCATGTAGGCCGGTGTGCCCATCATCATCCCAGTGCGGGTGATATTGGTACTTTCATTCAGCAGCTTCGCAATACCAAAGTCCGTCAAAAAAGCATTTTGAAGCCGATCCAAAAGCACATTATCGGGCTTCAGATCGCGGTGAATAATGCCCATCTGGTGGGCATAATCAAGCGCGGAAGCGACCTGATCAAGCATTCGACTGGCGCGTGCGGCGGGCAGTGGGCCCTCATGCCGCAGTTGATGCGCGAGGCTTCCCCCTTCCAGAAGTTCCATCACCAGATAGGCGACGTTCCCCTCTTGACCATAGTCAAAGACTTTAAGGATGTGGGGATGGCTGAGAGTCGCAATGGTTTTTGCCTCCCGCCGGAATCGCTCACCAAACTGCTCATCATTGATCATATCAGCGCGAATGAGCTTAATAGCCACATCGCGTTCGACTGAGGTTTGACGTGCCCGGTAGACCGTAGCCATGCCTCCCGCCCCAAGGCGGGAAATCACTTCATATTGCCCTAACTTCTTGCCGATGAACGCATCCATGCTCTCAACTTAACCTTCCCGATTCGCCGTTAGATGTAATTGTATCCGGATTTGGAATCCTTCAAATTTTGGTGCCCAATGGGAATGACTTCTGAAGGCAATTTTAACTCAAAAAGCGAATGATGATTGCATGAGTAGGGATAGGGTGGGGCAAAAAGGGGTTAAAAATAAGCGCAAAAGGGGGAGAGATTCGCCCTCTCTGGGCAAGCATGTGTCCAAATCTCTCCGCCGGGGGTGTTCCTTTACTTAATAGGAGTTAGGTACTTGCCCTCATCCCCTACGACCGCTTCGCGGTGCCCGCTCCACTGGAGAAGGGGGAAATGAGGTTTTTGAGGGGGCTTCCCCCTCAAATTGCCCCTTTAGATAAATAGGGGCTAAGTGGGTTCAACTGCGTAAGTTCTGAGGTCGTTTAAAAACTCACCCTTCGATGATTAACTGAGGGCAGCCCCATATGGCTGCCCGGAAGTTTGCGTCCACGGGCAGGACGACGCAGGCGTCATCCCTACCAAATCCCTCGTAAGGACGAGACCTGCCTCCGGAGATGAGGGCAAAACTCCTGTCGTCCCTCAGCCGGACTGCGCATGGCTCAGATTTCAGGGAAAATGCTTTCGTGAGTCCCGCTTCGCCCGAAACTTCTGCTCTTGGGGTACGTATGAGAAGGGTGTGGGAAGTCCTGCTCCGAACCATCCGTCTTTATGGGGGGCGATTCGATTTCCCCCCAAAAAGGATGGGGCAGGGATGCTGATTCCCCTTAGAATTGATGATGGAAACCCAACGGGCGTTTAGGTGAATGAAGGCGGAAGGGCGCTGTTGATGCGCTCCTCCTTAGCCTGCCTAGAATACCCGGTCGCAATTGGGGCAGGTTCCGAAGCATGAATGAGGACTGACAGACCCTATGGGATCTCGTAGAAGAAGACGGCAGAACCAAGATGGTTCCAACGAAGCGGCCGACAAAACAACCCCGCCCATCCCTCGCGGAGCGGTCAAGTGGCGGCGCTTGTTTGGATACCTCTCCCCTTTTAAGGGACGTTTGGCGGTGGCTATCGGCGCAATGGTGGTGGCCAATGGGATCGGGTTGGTTTTTCCGCTGATCATCGTTCAGTTGTTGGAATCAGCGCTTAAGCCCGAAAATGGCATGACTGCCCTTAATACCCTTGCCCTGAGTCTCATCGGGTTGTTTTTGCTTCAGGCGGTGTTCAGCTTCATCCAGTCTTTTAACCTTGCCTTTGTGGGCGAGAAGATTGTGCTGAACTTGCGCACCAACCTCTATCACCATCTCACCGCGCTCTCGCTCTCTTTTTATGAAAACAAAAAAGTGGGAGAGCTGATCTCGCGCATCTCCAATGATGTGACTTTGGTGCGTTCGCTGCTCACCAGCGACATCATTTCCCTGATCACGCAGGCGATGAGTCTGGTAGGCTCAGTGGTGATCGTGTTCATTTTGAATCCATCACTCACCTTGTTCATTCTGATCCTGATCCCGATTCTGCTGGCGGTAGGTTTCCTATTTGGCAACCCGCTGGAGCGGATCAGCACTAAAGTGCAGGATGAACTGGCCTCCGCGACCGGGATCGCCGATGAGGGCTTGCAGATGATCCGGATCGTGAAGAGCTTCACCCGCGAAGGTTACGAAAGCGGACGCTTCAGCGCGGCCATGAACAAAAGTTTTGCGGCGACGGTGCGCTTATCACTGCTGCGGGGGGCCTTCGGGGCCCTGATGGCCTTTTTGGGCTTTGGAACCCTCGCGGGATTCCTCTGGTTTGGGGGGCGCGAGGTGATCGAAGGGCGGCTTTCGCTGCCGGTGATCGCGGGCTTTTTGGTCTACGGTACCAGCATCGCTGCGAATTCAGTCGGATTGGCGTGGTTTTATTCCTCGTTCCGCACTGCTCTAGGTGCGGTTCAGCGGGTTTTTGAAATCCTCGACTTTGTGCCCACCATCCTCGATGCGCCCAATGCCCACCAGTTGGCCCACGTTGAGGGTCGGATCCGCTACGAAGGCGTCTCCTTTAGTTACGATCAGCGTTCCACCGTCCTCCATGAGGTCAATTTGGAGATCGCGCCGGGTGAGATCGTGGCTTTGGTTGGCCCCAGCGGCGCGGGCAAGACCACCATGTTTAACTTGATCCCGCGTTTCTACGATGCCACCGAAGGCACAGTGAAGGTGGACGGGCACGATCTGCGCACTATCACCCAGCAGAGTCTGCGGGCCCAGATCGGGATTGTGCCTCAGGAAACCCAATTGTTCAGCGGCACCATTAAAGAGAATATCGCCTATGGACGCCTTGATGCCAGTGAAGCTGAGATCATTGAGGCAGCCAAAGCGGCCAACGCACACGACTTCATCAGCGCCTTGCCCGATGGTTATTTGACGGTTGTTGGTGAACGGGGCATCAAGCTCAGCGGTGGACAGCGCCAGCGGATAGCCATCGCACGGGCGATCCTCAAGAATCCCCGCATTCTGCTGCTTGATGAAGCGACCAGTTCCCTTGACAGTGAATCGGAGGAGGCTGTACAGGACGCCCTTGATCGCCTGATGCAGAATCGTACCACCGTGATCATCGCCCACCGGCTCAGCACGATCAAAATTGCCAACCGGATCGTGGTGCTGGATCAGGGCCGGATTGTGGAGTTGGGCACCCATGATGAATTGATGGGACTCAACGGCTTATATGCCCGACTCTATAACTTACAGTTCCGAGAGATCAGTTTGGGTTGAAGGGGATACAGTCCCATCTTCACAAAGGACTCGGCATGAGCGGCCTCGTGGGGCCGCTCATGTTATGCACGGCAGTGCCCGCTTCAGGTCATTGGGGGGCGTTAACGTCTCGGAGTCTCAGATCGCTGCTGAACATACTCAGAACGCAGTAAACCGTAGTGGTAGTCTCCACTATAGGAGCCATCCGCACACAGAATATGGGGATGGGTTTGGCGTTTGTGTCCTTCGCGGGTAAACCCACAACGTTCAGCAACATGCCAACTGGCTGTGTTTGTCTCGTTGCAGTGTATGCTCAGACGGGCTGCTTGCAAGTGATCAAAACACAGAGCCAGCGCGGCCTGAACGGCTTCGGTCACAAAACCACGTTTGGCCCAGCGGTGATCAACAAAATAACCGATCTCAAATTCAGGCAGATCCCAACTCATCACACCGATATAAATCTGGGCCACAAAGGTACCACTCTCGCGCTGCCATGCCCCTAAAAAGAAGGCGTTTCGGGCAATCCATTCCACTGAAAACCGACGTACCAAAATTTCTGCATCTTCAAGGCTCTGCACCTCTAGGGCTGGGTTACCTGCTTCATAGGGCAGCAGATGCTCTTTGTTGTGCAGACACATTTCCAGATAAGCCTCACCATCACCAGCACGATAGGGACGCAGTAGAAGACGTTCAGTTTCTAGGTACATAGGCAGCTCAACGAGCAGTTTATGGTGCATGATTCCCCTTGTCTTTTGAAATTTGTGATTTTTTGCTCTCAATAGGGGCAGAGATGCGGGTGATTTTAGAATAGGACTGCCGCAGTTGAAGATGGAACAACCCTTCACCCCTGCCCCTTCCCCCGATTTCAGGCCTGAGAAGCCATTTGAAAACTCACCCTTCGATGATTAACCTCATCCCCCCTGCGCGACCGCTTCGCGGTGCCCGTCTCCAAGCTGGAGAA
>JACSRJ010000035.1 GCA_014879835.1 Anaerolinea sp. | reverse complement strand
GTAGAAAACAAAAAATCGGTAGCGCAAGCGCCGCCGACAAGGTAAAGTCTGTCGGAGGTCGGTGCGCTGCTCACTCAGTGCATCGGCTCAGAGCGCAGCAGTGGTTACAACACTGCTGCGCTCGCCTCATGCACACAGCTTAACCGAATTCAGGATTCGGTGTCAAGCGGTTCGGGGCAAATTCGCTCCGCGTGGATGGCGGCAATGATCCTGATGAAGTGCGCCAGATCCCGCTGAAGCTCGGTACTGCCCTCCTGTTCACCGATCTGGCTGGTAGTGTTCACGGTGTTGCCGTCAGCGCACGTGGATGGTTCTGGTTTATCCGCGGTCACTGTCCTTTCAGAGCTGGCGCGCCCCGCGCCTCGTTTCGCCGCCGTTTTTGAGCGTTGAGATTTCTTCATGTTTCATCCTTCAGGCATCTCTGAAAAAGGAATTTGTCATGCCCCATGGCAGATTTATCGGTTCAGGTAATTAACGGTGGGGCATCTCGGATACCCGATCTATCTTGCCTGAAGGAGCCTCGAGGGCGTAGGTGTTTTCCACTGTGATTTCGACAAAAATCTTTGCACACAAAAACCTGTGATGAAATCCAGAGGAATGAGAGGAGAGAGGATGGGGTGAGGGTGATGCCTGGTGTCCCGTGCTGAACGCGGTTTGCGCAGCGATTCTTGATAGGGTGGAAGTGTGAGAGGGAATGGGTGCAAAGGTTAAAGGGTGACTTTTTCCACTCACTTCCCCCGCAACCTGCGCAGATCGGTGAGGCGGTGACGCTCACCCTCAGTTTGATCGGCTGGGTATTCAGCAAAAATGCCCCCGACAATTTGATCCAGAATACCCAAAAGTTCAGAGGGAAGCTGTGAAACTAACCCCGCCATTTGGTCGGAGGACTGCACCGCGAATGAAGGCTTGAAACAACTGCTGAAGCAGGGCGTTGGGGTCATCAGGTTTGTCAATTCCCCTTCCGACCCACTGCAAAAGGACTGGTACTCTTTACGTCATCCCTAACTACTGGATGATTGGCATAGGCAGGGATAGAGTCAGCGATCTGTAGCGCTGTTTCATAAGAATGGCAAGCGTTTTTATCCCCGTGCCCATGGAGCATTCGTGCATGCTCATGTTCGTATTCATGAGTCCAACACTATCACCGATGCCTTGATACAGAGTTAGTGCTTGATCATAAAGTTGCTGTCCCACCGCCATGTCATCCTCGCGCACGCTCAAGTCCCCAAACGCCTGAAGGGTATTCGCCTGCCCCAAGCGGGCATCGGACCTGCTCAAAGGTGCTCAGTGCATGGCTCTGGCGCCGCGCCAAATGCAGCACATCGCCCATCATCACATACACCGTTATAATCGTTTTCTCGTTCACGAGATGCACTTGTCCTCAGTCTTTGCCTTGGAAACCTTGATTGTGGCGCTGCTCACATGAACTTGCTCTCGTTCGCTTTCTACTCTAAACTGGCAATCACAGTTAGGACCTGAATGAAGCACCTCAAAACGATTGCACGCATCACTTGCAGCGTGATAGGAATTGTTCTAAGTATATTCACTGCTATTGTGGTTTTTCTTTGGTTGTCTAGGAAGCTTGACTTCGACGTATTGCACCTCCTTCTAAGCACATTAGCCGCTGGGTTCCTATATCTAGCGGGTAAATTACGTGCGGATCGGAAAGTAGCAGACCTGAAAAAAGCGTTGTTCAATGATGCTGAAGGTGAAAGAAGATATCTGAACCTCGTTTTGAAGGATTTTGAAGAACGACGTGGTGTACTCGAGTTTGTTACATTGAGTGGCAAGACAGAAGAAACGATCCCATTCTTTGATGAATGGGGATATTCAGAATTAATAGACAAGGGTAAAGTTTCATCTCCATCTAACCAAGATAAGATACCACTCCGAAACATCGAGGAGGCCCTTGATCGGCACTCACGTTTTGTATTAATTGGTTCGCCGGGTGCAGGAAAAACTACTACTTTACGCTATATCGCAAGAAAATACGCCATTGCTAGGCTTGATAACACGGTTTATTCGCCCCTCCCACTTCTCTTGTATTTGCCTCAGTGGCAAAATAAAACGCCAATCACCGAATTTATAAGCTCGCATTGGCTGTTTTCCACCGACATTATGGGTCTACTCAAAGCAGGGGACGTCATCTTATTTCTGGACGGACTCAATGAGATGGGAGCAGGTGGTGCCCAGAAAACTCACCTGCTCAACACCTAGCTTTCGTCAATGGATGCTCCTAAGCGGGTCGTGATTACGTGTCGTTCGAATGATTATCTTGATCCGTCGCAGAGCCTCAAGCTTCAAAACATTCCTGTAGTTTCTGTGGATGACCTCAATAAAGAGCAAATAGAAAGATTCGTGCAGAACTATTTAGGGGACAAAGCGGATACGTTTATGTCTCGCTTGGGAAAAACGATGAAAGTGCATGAAAGGGTTTCTGACGATGAAAAAAACGCTCATTCACTTTCGGTATTAGCTCGAAATCCGTACTTCCTTAGGGCCCTGATTTACCTGTTTCAGGACTCTTCGGAGACTGATCTACCCTATAACGTTGGCACGCTATTCCAGCGGTTATCCAGTGCCCTGTGGGCACGAGAACAAAAGCGTTCTCCACAACGACTCCCGGAATTTAGTGATGTGGAACGTGCGTTTGGTCGATTGGCATTTTCCATGATTGATGAAGAAACACCGTTTGATGTTTCGCAAGCGTATGCTCTCAAGAAGATGTTTCCTAGCAGACTTAGGTTTGGGATGCATAATGAAAGGGCTAAACAAATCCTCCAAGTCGGAGAGCACTGCAATTTCATCCTCATATCTGGCGACCAAGTGCGCTTTTATCATCAATTGATCCAAGAATATTTCGCATCATTAGAGCTAAAGTATCAACGTACCCTAAAAGAGTTACCCAAACCCCAACAGGACAGTTTAGCTGGCCCATACGGTTTGTACGGTACAAGATCATCATACAAATGGGATGAAGTGATTGTTTCGCTAGCTGGAATAACTACAAAGAACGTTGATGACTTTGTCAAAACACTAGTGAACTACGATCCATATCTCGTGGCGAAAGTAATTGCGAGTGGAGTTCAAGTTTCGCACGGAGTTCGAGAAGCTGTGATGCCTGAAATAATCAAGTACGATGGTCCTTACTACGCCGTAGGGGTCAGTGCACGGATATTGGCTGAAATTGGGGAAAGTACTGCGATTCCACATGTGGTCAAACTTCTTTCACATCACAACTTTATGCGGGTGGTTATTGGGGCTAAAGATGCTCTTCGAATTTATGGTTCTCAAGCAGTGCCAGCTCTGATCGAAGAACTTAAATCATCCTCCCCTTATGTACGTGCAAATTGTGTTTATGTATTAGGAGAAATTGGGGATGCTCGTGCGGTACCTCATTTAATAGGTCTGCTCTCGGACAGGGAGCACGGCGTCTATGGGATTGATTTGCGTGTGTGTGACGCAGTTGCCCGAGCACTCCTGAGTATCGCTACACCCGAGGCAAAAACAGCCGTCTTAACTTGGCAACGCGATTTGATAACTACAATACTCAGCCAAGGGAAGGACGTGGATGACGACGCTTTGCGGTCAATTGATGCCTTAATCGCTGTTAAAGACCACAAAACCCATTTCGCCCTATTGGAATTGCTCGATGACAATTTTCATTTGATCCTAGTTCAAATAATCCATCATCTGATCCAAGTTATTCAGGATGAATCGAATCAGGAATATAAGGAAATTTCGAGGCTCAATGCGAGAGTGAGAGTATTGGCATCCATTATTGTCAAGCTTAGTAATCCAATCTCACTCCACTCATTGGAATTGCTGTCCGACTATAAATACTTCGAAGTGAGAGACGCGCTCACATATTCAGAAACACCCGAAGCGAAGGCATTATTAGAGGTTATCGAGAATAGACCAAAGGGTTAAGTTCCGCAGAGTCAAAAGAGCCGGACTCTCCCCTGAGGAAACTGCCCGACCCGTATCTCCAAGGGAAACCACACCGTCCTTGCTTCCCTCGTGGCTTACGTAGATCGGTGAGGCGCTGTAACGGACACCGTCAGTCTGTTTCCGCGGGTATTGGGCAATGATTCCCTCAACGCTTTGTTCCAACACATCCAGTGACAGTTTCATCCAGTAAGATCTTTTGCCGAGTTTTGCCTCATAAGCGAACCAGAGGTCGTGGAACAGATCGGAGAGAATGGTCGCAAGCGGTTTAATAAAGCTCAGGCGCAGGTGTTTTCCCGGTCACTGCTCAAACTGTTTGAGAAGATCAAAACGAACTCATGAGCGAGTGGGGAGTCACGCAGTCACCATCGGTTGCATTGTGTCCTGCAACTTTGGTCATCTGGGAAATTTGCACCCCTCAATGACAAGTTGACACATGCCAAATTTCTGGGACTTCGGGAATTTGTCACGTTTGGCAATATTATCCCCTGTTGAGCCGAGAACATCGTCCTCAGTTCCTAACTGAATGATCCTCATCAGAGGCGAGAAATAGCCCACTCAAGTGCGGACCCCGTTGCTGGCGTTGCTGAGGGTTAACCCTATCGAACACGACAGAATTCTGGAATTCGTCAAATCGTCAACCTGTCAAAGGGGCCGCGAATCTCATGAACTCAATGACCACTGTTAGGTGGAGGTATATTCCCATCTGACTCCGCTAGAGCAGACGGGGTTGCGCTGGAGTGGGATCCTCGTTTTCCCTGTCCTTGTACCTTTCGTACATTTGTCTTCCTGAGGTCGTACTTTTGTCGTACAAGGCGGGTGGTCACACTCGCATTGGGTCGGGGCGCTGGTCTGTCCTGGTTTCCTGCCCGCGAAGCGGGCAACGTGCCGCCTGGAGCGGCGCGCACCCACCCCGCCGCGCTAAAGCGCGCAGACCGCCTGCAAGATCCCTGAGGGGTGAGCATTGCGCGTCGGGGGGGTGGCAAGGTAAAACCTTGCCACCTCAAGCGCCGGTGGGGGCTGAGGTGCCGCGC
>JACSRJ010000082.1 GCA_014879835.1 Anaerolinea sp. | reverse complement strand
GTCATGGGGGGGGCTGAAGTCTGCGGTCGGAAAGGCATGAGGGAGGGTGACAGGATCTGTTGTGCAAGTTGCCAAGCACGCCGACGACGGGGGATACTCGTGATGATCCTCGGAATGTAAGCCCGGAAGCCCAAGGCACTGCCCGCCAGAACCCGCCACAGGGGGCGTTCCAAGCCCGCGCTTATTTGCTGTGCCGCCTGCACCGCCTTGATCCACCGTCCTCGTTTGATCAGATCAGTGATCGCGGCCTGCCCTCCGCCTGCATAGTGGGAGGGCGCACGCCCGCGCCGTTCCGCAAGGGTGCGGCTCTCTCGGATGAAGTCATCCCAGCGTCCTTGGTGGGCGAGTTCCCCCAGATACCCATGTCCATGTGAAACGGTGCCGTCGCCATCCTCACCATCCAGCATCACCTGCACCCCCTGATCGCGGGCGGTGTGGTACAGATTCCAGAAGATCGCCGGATTAGAACCCAGCGTGGGCTGGTCATAGGCGCGCAGGATCGCCTCAAAGTGATCAAAGGTGGCCGGGTCGGGCAGATCGTGGTGCAGAAGCCCTTCGGGATACCGGGTCAGAACGGCTTCTACATACCCCCGTTCATCCCGTTCGGGCAGTTCGGAGAGGGCATAATAGGTGTGGAGGGGTTGATTAGGCGGCATGACTCGGCGCGCCATGCAGACCACCGCGGAGGAATCCAAACCGCCGCTCAGGGTGGAGCCGATGGGGTGCAGGCTGCGCAAACGGCAGCGTACCGCTTCTTCAAACTTCTCTCGATAGGCCTCTGCATATTCAATATCAGACCCCAAACGCACATCGGGCGCATCCTGCGGTGTCCAGTAGCGCTGAAGGTTCACCCCCTGAGCGTTGATGCTCATCCAGTGGGCGGGGGGCAGGCGCAGGATTCCTTCATAAAAGGTAGTGGTGGCGTCCGCACTGCTCCAAAACTGATCGGTGAGGTAGGCGGCAATCTTGCTTTTGTTCAGGGTTTTAGGGATTTCGGGCAGGGCGAGCAGCCCTTTGATCTCCGAGGCAAAGGCAAACAGGTGATCCGTCAGCGTGTAATAAAAGGGACGCACCCCTTCACTGTCGCGGGCGAGAAACATCTGACGTGCGCCCTGATCCCAGATCACGAAGGCATAATCGCCGATCAGGTAACGAGGGCAGTCCTTACCCCACTTTTGATAAGCGCTCAGGATGATCTCACTGTCGCTAAGTTGGGAAGGCGGACGCCCCCCAAAGTCCAACAAACGCAGCAGATCAGCGCGGTTGTCAATGCGGGCATCAGCGGTTAAGACCAGATCACCCTGCACAAGGGGCAATGTCTCGTGCAGGGATTCAGGGGTGGTGCGCAGCATGAGGCTGCCCAGTCCAATTTCCCCGCTGCACCATACACCCGTACCATCCGGGCCGCGGTGGGCAAGGAGGTTGAGCATCTGGGGAATACGCTCCGCTGCAAGGGGCTGCCCATCCCGATACCAGACTCCTGCTATGCCGCTCAAGGGGTAACCTCAATCAGTCCCTGACCCGCCATGTCTTCGAGCAGTTCTAACAGATCCCGTTCGCATTCTTCCGGGCTAACCTCAAAGGAGTCGAGGATCGCGTCACGGACAGCACTCACCTTCACCGGCGACTGTGCCAGCTTCCAAACCAGCGCTCCCACAGGGTTGAGACCGTAGTACTCTCCGTTGGTAGGGTTCAGGATGACCATTTCATCCTCAATATCGGAATAAACTGCGTCCGGGCTAATCATGATGGTAGAATCGAGTGAGAGCATTTACTTCCCTTTGATTCTTGATGGGCGAACCGGTAACGATTCGGTATAGTATATCGTTATTGGTAAGGGGATAGGTAGAGAGCTTTTGCAGTGGGCAGCGTATGATTCTGGATGCATTTCGTCCGGAGGAACAATTACTACTCCGCTGCGTTCGCACTGAGCCTGAAGGGGAACAGGCTGAGGTGATCAGGGTGCTGCTCACCTCCCCCCTCGACTGGAATTATCTGCTTGAAACAACACGCCACCACCGCATGATCCCCCTCTTATATTGGTGCTTGAAAGGCACTTTTGCGGAATATGTTCCAGAACAGACCTTAGAAAGCTTACGCACCGGGTTCCGAGACAACACGCTGCGTAATCTCTCCATGCTTCATGAGATCAAGTCCGTGACGCAAATTCTGGCTCAAGCGGGAATCCCAGCAGTGCCATTTAAGGGTGTGGTGCTTGCTTTACAGGCTTACCATCATGCTGCCCTGCGCGTGTGCCGTGATATTGATCTGATCGTCCCCCATCAATATATCCATCAAGCGAAGGATTTACTGCTCAAGAGTGGGTATCAGTTTCATCGCGAGTATGTGGGCGCTGATCGCAGTGCCCTTTACCAGCAGGGTTCAAACGCATTCCCTCTCGTGAATTCCGCGAACGGATTAATACTTGAACTTCATTGGCGACTCATGCCTGAATTATCCATTGATTCGGACTATTTTTGGGAGAAGGCTGCACCACAGGAGTACTCTGGGGCGAAGGTATTACAGTTCTCCCCGGAGGATTTGATCCTTCTGCTCTTGATCCACGGTTCCAAACATCTTTGGTCTGAACTGATTTGGGCAGTAGATGTCGATCAAATACTGCGTCACACCAAAGACATTCAATGGAATCGCCTGCTCAAGCTTGCCCAAAATTGGAGGGTAGGACGGTTTGTAAAAGTAGGAGCACTCTTTTGTCACACCCTGCTCAACAGTCCAATCCCGGAGCCAATTGTGAAACACTGTAAAGAAGATCGGGTTGCGGTGGCACTCTGTGATCGAGCACAGGCGAATACCTTCGCATCCAAATTGGGCGAGTTTTCAGGGCATTGGGCTAATTACCAGATGCGCGAAGGGGGGCGCTCCAAACTACAGTATCTGGGTGCCCAGTTGATCAATTGGAAACCTAGTTCTCGTGATATTTCCTTTCTCCCACTCCCTAAGCCTTTGCATTTTTTGTATCCTGTGGTGAGGATGGTTCGAGTCCCCATCCAATATATGGGTGGACTGATTAAACCTAGGAAAAGAGTGAAACAGATATACCATGACCGATGACCATGCGCGGCTTGAAGCGATTCGCAAGTTGATTCATGATGGTTATCTCGACACTGCCTATGGCATGTTGGTGACGATGCAGGACAACGCAGAGGCACGCCAGTTACTGCGTGATGTATTGCAGGAAAAACAGCGCCGAATGGAGGTCGCTAGCCACCCCAAAGAGGTGGTAATGATCGAGAAAAAAGGGCGCGATCACGCTTTTGGTACGCCTGTTCGAAATATCGATCTAGGCAGTATGACTACTGTCTTGAATATTGTCGCGGTGATCGCTGGGATTGCCTTCATTGGCATGATTGTCGCACTCACCCTCCTTGATCAAAACGACAGTCAGCGTGAAGAGTCGATTCGAGAAACGATTGTGGCGGCGCGTACTCTGGATGCAAGGATGTTCTCACGTAGTGGCACTTCAGCGGTTTCAGGCGCAAGCACGCTGCTCCCGAGGACAAACGCCACAGAATCGGTAGGGGCATTTACGCCCACAAGTATCAAAATCGATCCCAACAGTGGGACACTAGCGCAGGTCACTGGGGTAACAGGCGTCGATAGTTTCGAGGTCAATCTTGAAGGGAAACGATTCCAAGTGGTCTACATTGGCGTGGCCGGACCCAGTGCCGGGGCGCGTTGTTATACTGCCGTCTTGCGCTTTCACACCGAACTGCTCAACGGCAAGTCCGTGCGTCTGGTGAAGGACGTTACCGATGTGGATAACACTGGACGTCTGCCACGATATGTCTTTCTTGAAGGAAGCATGATCAACAGTTTGCTGCTGCGGGCAGGGTATGCCCTGCACCTGCCGCGCCCCCCAGATGAACTACTTGACGCAGACCTAGCGCGTGCAGCGTCGGAGGCTCAACAGCGTTATACCGGATGTTATCGTCAAGGGGGATTCAGTGAAAGCGCCAGCGGTGGTGATGTTCAACCCACTCTGGATATTTGTGTCCGCGAAACCTGCCGGGATTTCACATCACGCCAAGAACTCAATGACTATGTCCTTCAGTGCCCCAATGATCGCTGGAAGTTTGACCGGGATAATGACGGACAGTTGTGTTGGCGGCAGTCGGATTTGCCCTAAACGAGATGCATCAGTTTACCATGCATTCTGTCGTTGTAAGTGTGTATTTAAGGTAACCATTGTTTGTATTGGGAGAGATGACATTTGACTCCTTGCTGCTTTTGGGGTACTTTTGGACGGTACTTAAATAGAAATCACCAGTTGTTTGCCCGCAGTGGATCAGAAGGGTGTACTGCTCCGGTGGTTGGTGCCTATGCGTTTTGATTCTGTGGATGCTCAGAAGTTTAAGGGCCTTTTATGGACTTCTGACCCCGTTGATGTTAGATTCTCCTGCACTAGATTTTGGACGATTTTAGACTACTCATCAAAGTAAAATTCTTCCAGTGATGCAGCACCTAAACGCGCTCCCTCTACACTGGATCGACCGCCCCAATTCTCCCCTTCGCATGTCCAGCGGATATGTCGAAAGGGCGGAGCACGGGTGATTAACAGCTACAGGACTCCATGCAAACCCTAACTGAAGCAGACACTATCGCCTCCATCCCTTCGACTTCCCAACCTGAAGAGCAGCCTTACCTGCACATCAAGCCCTCGAAAGGGTGGGTATCGCTGCAACTGCGCGAGTTGTGGAAGTACCGCGAACTGCTGTATTTCCTCACGTGGCGCGACATCAAAGTGCGTTACAAACAAACCGTGATTGGTGCAGCGTGGGCGATCTTACAACCCGTGATGACCATGATCGTCTTTAGCATCTTTTTTGGCGGGCTGGCAAAAATGCCTTCGGATGGGGTGCCCTACCCCATCTTCAGCTACGCAGCGTTGGTGCCATGGACATTTTTCGCGCACGGCTTGGGGCAGGCGTCAAACAGTCTGGTGGGCAGCTCCAACCTGATCAAAAAAATCTACTTCCCGCGCCTGATCATCCCCCTTTCGAGTGTGATGTCCGGGGTGATCGACTTCCTGCTCGCGTTTGCGGTGCTGATTGTGATGATGCTGATGTTTGGCATTGTCCCTACGGTCAACGTGATTTGGCTGCCGCTGCTGGTGCTGTTGGCGATGGTGACTTCGCTGGGGATAGGGCTGTGGCTCTCGGCCCTCAACGTGGAGTTCCGGGACATCCGATACATCATCCCCTTCCTAACCCAGTTTTGGATGTTCCTCACGCCCATTGTGTATCCCGCCAGTCTGATTGAGAACCCCACTATCCGGGCCCTGTACGGTTTGAACCCAATGACGGGGGTCGTGGAAGGCTTTCGGTGGGCGCTCTTGGGTACGGATACCGCGCCGGGGGCAGTGATTTTGGTCTCCTCAACGGCGGCGGTGCTGCTGCTGATCAGTGGCGCATTCTACTTTCGACGGATGGAAAAGAACTTCGCGGACGTGGTGTAGTTATGGGTGATATTGCCGTTCGGGTCGAAAATCTGAGCAAACTGTATCGTATCGGGGCAAAACAGGAGGGTTACAAAACTTTCCGCGACAGCCTCACGGATGCGGTGACTGCACCGTTTAAGCGTGTGGCCGGACTGCTGCGCGGAAACGCCGCTGCCGCCGCCAACCTCAACGAGACCATCTGGGCCCTGAAGGATGTGTCGTTTGAGGTCAAGAAGGGCGAGGTAGTCGGTATTATTGGGCGCAACGGCGCCGGCAAGAGTACTCTCCTCAAAATCCTCTCGCGCATCACCGAACCGACCAGCGGTGAGGCCAAAGTGTACGGGCGGGTGGGTGCGCTGCTCGAAGTGGGCACTGGCTTCCACCCTGAACTGACCGGACGTGAGAACATTTACCTGAACGGCGCGATTCTCGGCATGAGCCGCGAGGAGATCAAGCGCAAGTTTGATGAGATTGTGGCCTTTGCGGAGGTCGAGAAATTCATCGATACGCCCGTGAAGCACTATTCCAGCGGGATGGGGCTGCGCCTCGGCTTTGCGGTGGCAGCCCACTTAGAGCCGGAAATTTTGATTGTCGACGAGGTGCTGGCAGTCGGGGATGTGGCGTTCCAGAAGAAGTGCCTCGGCAAGATGAGCGAGGTCGCTGGTGAGGGGCGCACCGTCCTGTTTGTGAGTCATAATATGGCGGCGGTGGAAAGCCTTTGCCAAAGAGTCTATGTGCTGGAAAATGGATCATTGATGTTCACCGGAGATGTGCTAAAAGGGCTCAGTTATTACGTTTCGGCAGGTGTCATATCACAGGACTCTGTGGATATGTTAAATCATCAGGATAGACGCTCTGCAATGACACCTGTGCTTGCTCGATTGCGTGTATCTGCTGACTCCGGCTTAGGCACAACATCCTTTAGATTGGGGGAGACCGTTGTTTTTACGGTTGACATAGATCCCGGAACCGCCGTTTACGCTTTCGCAAGCGTAAATATCGGTCTCTATAACCACATAGGGCAATTGATCTGCAAAATGAAGTCGAACATCCAATTCACAGAAGAACTACGCATATCCTCAAGGGATTCCATCTCTTGTCACCTTGAGGACATACGACTAGTCCCTGGTGAATATACTGTGGCGGTGTCTTTTACCAATGGAAAAGATGTCATAGATTGGGTAGATAAAATCACTTCAATTCAGGTGCTGGCTTCAGACATATATGGAACCGGACAAACGGAGCGCATGAACACAGGTTACATTGTGCCGCGTGTAACGTGGGGACGTGCCGAAGAGGTTGCCAAAAGCAGGTAGTCAATATGAATATCATACGCCTATTCAAACAGACATCCCTGTGGAAGAAACTGCCTCAAGCGAAACTTAGGACAGTACTCAATCTTGAAAACTTCGGAGGTGCCGAACTCTTCATTCACGACATAAACGATGATGGACTTCCTGAGTTCCTTTGGTTGCAGAGCAAAGGCATTTTTAAATCAGATCTATATCTGAATAATAAAAGACTAGGTGCACATATCCATCACCCTCCAGGGGATATGTTCTGCCTAACTGCAACCAGAGTTGATGGAAGTGTAATCTGGCAATATGGAACACCCTTTTCAGAACCAGACCCATACATTTCCCACGCAGGTGAGATGATGATCACATGTTGCGATATTGATGGAGATGGGCATGTTGAGGTTTTGGCTCTACGTAAACAAGAATTGCTTGTACTGGAGGGTAACAGTGGACGCTTGAAGAACTCTTGTGTTTTGCCACAAGATAACTTTGCCGCTGTAACGACCTTCTGCAATACCTCAAACTCCAGTCCGGTGATATTAGTTAGTGTTATGGCAGATAGTTATCCACCATACACCTATGGAAACCCCACCTTATTTCTTGATAAGAGCTTAAACATTCTTCATTTGGCTGAACATATCGGCTCTGGACACAGGATACCATTAACTGACGCAGATGGAGATGGTGCTGAAGAAGCACTGCTTGGATACCAGATGGTTAAGAGCGACGGAACTATACTCTGGACGCTCGATCTGTGGCAAGGAAAACAAATCGACCCATTTGCGCAACATGTTGATCAGGTAAGCCACTTCAAATGGAATGGTCGCGACCTGTTCGCAATTGCAGGTAGTGATAGGCTGTATCTGATCGATTCGACTGGGGTAACGATTTGGTCTCAGATGCTTCCTCATCCGCAATATTGCCTCATTGGGCGTTTTGACTCTAGCGATTCACGACCAAGCCTATTTGTGACCAACAGACGGGAAATGATGCATGGTTTTGACTTGGATGGGCATGAGACATGGCGTAGAATGCTTCCAGAAAACTGGCCAATGGGCAAACCTAATACCTTGGCTCGCCCATTTCACAAGGGCGTTCCTGCCGTTGTGTGGCATAGTCCTGATTTGAAAAGCCAAGATATTGTTGTGTACTCTGAAGCTGGATGGCCCTATGGGGTTAATGGAAGTGGTAGACTCTGTCTCCGGTTCCCGCATACGGGTGAAATACTCAAACCCGCTTGTGCAAATTTACCAAATCATCGGCCTGATGATTTTGGGCTTTCCTTTAGTTGCGCAGCATATGACATTGATCGAGATGGAAACGAAGAAATGGTAATCTTCGACCGACGGTATGCATGGATATACAGTTGGCCAAGCGTTCAGTAGAAGCATTATAAATGGTGTATCTGGACTGATCACTCGTGGGTACTTGAGCATTCGCAAATCCAACCCACATCACCACGTAAACTCACTAGCACCTCTACCTCAAGGTAAATTCCAATGCCAGAACTTGTCTTCGACAAATACGAGCAGCGTGGTGCCTATCACTGGGAATGGTATGCATCTAATCGCCACCACTATGCGGACAATGTAAATTTCGTAATAGATAATCTTCCACCGTCCGGTACAGTACTGGATATTGGAGGTGGTGACGGTCTCATTTCCTACAGAATGTTTCGGCAAGGACTCTCTGTGACCTGCATTGATACCAATGCACGAGCTATCGAACTCGCCTCACAACAGCTTGAGTACGAGATATACGGCAGAAACAGTACTCTACGAAGATTCAGAAAACTTGCGTCTTATGTAGGGTTCTTTAAGACTGACACGTTAGCTCGATATGAAGAGGGGCAAATTCGATTTGAAACCAAATCAGTCTTTGAATTGAGTGTAGAGTCTCAGTTTGATTATGTGGTGTGCCACGAAGTCATTGAGCATGTGCCAAATCCACAGGAATTACTGCAGATCATTCACCGTCTGATTCGGTCATATGCGATTATTTCCACGCCCGATACTACGAATCACCCGCCTCACAAACTTGATTATCATTCTTGGACCCCAGACACTTTCAGTGAACTTCTGAGTCCATATCGTTTCGAGTTTATCAAGCAAGACGGTTCTAGTATGTATGTCAAGCTATTCAAGTAACATGACCTCCAACGTCGCCGTCATCATCCGCAGCGTGGGGGAACGCACCGAGGCACTGTGCCGCCATTTGGTAGAGCAGCAGGTTCCTCCAGAACATGTGGTCGTCATCCACGAACGCCCTTTCAGCAAGGCGGTTCAGCGCTCCTTTGAGATTGGGCTGGATTTTGGGCTTGATTGGACGCTATGTGTGGATGCGGATGTGCTGTTGCGGGGAAACGGGATTCGGATGCTGATTGAGGCAGCAAGCACACTGCCTGAGAGTACATTCACGTTTTCAGGGAGCGTACTTGATAAACTTCTGGGGCATATACGCCCCGGAGGGGGGCATCTCTACCGCACCCAGCACGTCCAAAAAGCGCTGGAGTTTATTGGCGACTCTGATTCGCAAATCAGGCCCGAGAAATACGTAAAAGCCCGGATGAACGATGTGGGTTATGCGTATGTAGTCAATAAACAACTTACCGTTGGTGTTCACGACTTTGAGCAGTATTACACCGATATCTACCGAAAATGCTTTGTACATGCACATAAACACAATTACATTTCCAAGTTGCCCGAAATGTGGAAGTTCCTGTCCAAATTTGATGATGACTACCGCATCGCGCTAAAGGGATGGAAAGCAGGTATAGAGTTTACGGGAGACGTCAGAATCGACATTGCTGACTTTCCCAAACATATAGACCATATCCTTCGAGGGCAGCGCTTCGTAGAGAAAGACCAACTCCAACTTGATGAGTTCAAAATTGACACAGCCGAGATTAGTATGCGCACCTTGCAGGAACTTGAAACGTGGAAAACATTGCAACAAAGTGCTTATTATCATCTCAAAAGACAATGGCACAAACTTGGGACAGGCAGATTCATAGTATGGCTTGCCATGACACCTATCAGAAAACTCAAACATTGAACATTGATAAGTCGAAAATGCGGGTGTGTCCTTAGCACTAACCCAACATAAAACACATTCTACGCCGATACGGCCACAAGATCACTTAAGATATGCACATTGCCTTCCTGACCACCGAGTATGTCACCGAACCAAGCTTTGATGGTGGATTAGCGAACTACCTTCAACGCATTGCCTTAAGTATGCTGAGTCGTGGACATCAGGTGGAGATATTCGTGCGTGCCCCCAATAATGAAATCTTTAACCATCAGGGGGTGATCATTCACAGGGTAAAAATGATGTCGTCCGTCAGCCGTGTTCTCAAAAAGCTGCTGAGGGGAAAATTCGGGGCGTCTCTGAATATCATGCTATTTGGTTGGGCAGCACGTAGAAGTCTTCTAAGGCGGCATCGCTACCAGCCATTTGATGTTGTTCAGGCTGCCAGTTACTTGGCAAGCGGGATTGGTCTTTCTCACCTGTCCCCAGTGCCAATGGTGGTTCGAGTATCAAGTTATGGACCATTTACAAGGCGTGAAAACCATATTGATCAACGCCCATCAAGCGATACTGTACTTAAGGATTTTTTGGAGAAACATGCTTTAAAACATGCTGCAGGTGTATATGCTCCAAGCTCTTTGTTAGCGAACATAATCCTCCAAGAGACGGGTGTAAAAGCTAGCGTGGTTCGCCCGCCCTTTTTTATTGAGACAACAGATGTTGATGAGACCATCTACAAGCAGAGCCTTGGCAACATGCCTTACCTTTTGTATTATGGAGCTGTAAATCGGTTAAAAGGGTGCGTTGTTCTTGCAAATGCCTTAAGTCGTGCATTCCAGCGTCATCCTGACCTGCATTTTGTGATCGCAGGCAAAGTACAGATGATGCCTGATGGAAAGTCATATCTCGACCATATTCTGGAAACCGCTGGGGACAACGCAAACAGAGTACACTACATCGGACGGCTTCCTCATTCCCAGTTATATCCAGTGATTAGGGGCGCCACAGGGGTTGTACTGCCGTCACTTATTGACAACCTGCCAAATACCTGTTTGGAGGCGATGAGTCAGGGGCGGGTCATCATTGGCACAAATGGTACCAGCTTTGAGGAATTGATTGAATCGGACATCAGTGGTTTGCTTGTCCCACCTAGTGATGAACACGCCCTTCTAGAGGCAATGTCACGACTGTGGACTATGCCCAACTCTGAGCGCGAACGTATGGGGTCAGAAGCCAAAGCAAAACTGCAGAGAGACTTCTCTCCCGAAACTACCTGTCAGTCCCTCGAGGAATGGTTCAATCCTTTTATAAAGTGTAAGGGATCTTCTGTGGAAAATGCCTAGAGTCAGCGTCCTGATGAGTGTCTATAACGGTGAGCGCTATTTGCGTGAAGCCGTTGACAGCATTCTGAACCAGACCTTCACTGATTTTGAGTTCATTATTGTGGATGATGGTTCTACCGATGGAACAGCTCAGATTCTTGACAGCTACAGCGATCCCCGCATTGTGCGCATCAACAATGAAAAGAACCTCGGTCTAGCAGCATCACTCAATATTGGGATTGATCGGGCGCAGGGCGAATACATTGCGCGGATGGATGCGGATGATGTCAGTCTACCGCATCGCTTCGAGACTCAAGTGAAGTATATGGGTAATCATCCAGAGATTGACTTTCTTGGCACAAATCTGCGTTACATGGATGAAAACTCTATCCTTTCAGAGAAACGCCTCTATTTCGAGTCGTCGCCTCTTTCCAGTACCTACTTGAAGTGGCGTTTATTATGGGGGAATCCACTTGCCCATCCCACCATGCTGATGCGCCGCAGTACGTTGAATCACTATAGCTTGCGATATGATCCCCAATTCAGTTCTGCTCAAGACTATGACCTATGGACACGCGCAGCGAGGGTGTGCAATTTTGTGGCGATTTCTGAAGTATGTTTGGTGCGTCGCAAACATACTTCAAGTATTGCTTCAACACGCAACTATGAACAGCGGACGATGGTATATAAATCGATGGGGAATCAACTCTCGTGGTTTTTAGGATTTCCGATATCACCAAGAGTGATCTCTACATTGGGGAACGCATTCCGCTCGATCTACATTGACCAGACTGATTACCGAATGGCAGCCTATGTAATCTTTGCAGCGCATCGGAAATTTCTTGATACAGCTACTTTTACAAGTAATGAATATAGATTAATTTGTAACCACACAGCAAAATTATTAAGCACACTCTCTATAAATGCGCGAAATAAATCCCGCTATTTGGCAGTTTATATTCTTTCGGTATCCATGTTGCTACTATCCAAAGCCTGCTTCAACGGAGATTTTGCAAAATTGATGTTGAAAACTCTCGCACATCGAAAAGTATGAGTTCAGCATTTGACAGTGTTTGTTCAACAATGTCTACTCCAACTAACGGATATCGTCCACGGATTTTACATGTTCTGGGCACTCCCAACTGGGCAGGCGCGCAAAAGGCGGTACTATCATTTATCACCCATCAAGAAATGCACTTGTATGATCACATAGTGCTTTTCATTCTAGCAGATACTGGTAATGGGCTAGAGCGGTTCATACAACATGGTATTAGTTCGAAGTTCTGCTTAGCACAATTCAATCACCTAAAATTGCTTCCCTCATATCGCTTGAATCGTTGGGTGCGGCTACGTCTTGTTTCTCTATTTCCATATCGACTGGCACATCTAATTCACCGATACAAAATATCACTTGTGCATAGTCATGTAGTCGCATACTTAAAGGAGCAAGCTCAAGCTAGCGTCACCATATCCAAGCGTCCTTGGATCTTTACTGCACAGTCGCTATATGGATTGCGGCAAACGCCGGCTAACCTTCCAAAGCGAATAGCCTCAATTATCTCGAAATCTCCAGCACGATTAACAGGCGTTTCCGAAGCTGCTCTTGCCTCTTGGATCCAGCAGGCCGATTTTCCTCCCGAAAAATGCTCAGTGATCCCCAACGGTGTAGAAGTCACCAAGTTTCGAACCACTGCCGAGCAAAGAAAACAATGGCGCACTAAGCACTGTTTTCCCGAAAATGCACTTATATTTGGTTCAACAGGGAGGCTTGCTCCTGAAAAAGGTTATGATGTCCTCATTGATGCAGCCGCCATGTTACTAAAGGAAGGGCTACCCATATTTGTTGTCATAGCTGGCGACGGACCTTTACATCAACATTTAAATACACGTATTGTCGAACTTGGGATACAGAACAATGTGTATTTAATCGGGTTTCAGGAAAACGTCCAAGCTTTGCTTGCTGGCTTGGATGTTTTTGTCCTGCCATCGTTTTCCGAAGGACTGAGTCTATCCCTTCTTGAAGCTTGTGTATCGGGGCTGCCTTGCATTGCCACCGCAGTCGGAGGAACGGTTGAATTACTAGGTAACGGTAGAGGCAAACTTATTACTCCTGGCTCACCGCAAGAACTTGCTGCCGCAATGGAATCACTTATGACACCTTTAGTCCGACGTGAATTAGCTGCCAATAGCCTGAATATCTCTCAATCTTATTCGATTGAGAGTGTGGCTCAAAAATATCGAGAACTGTATGAGCAGTTGCTGAACTGATTTATTTTGCACATCCTCTTTGTTGTCGGCAAATTCCCTGAACTGACCTTCATCCTGCGCACGGTGAGCGCGCTTGCTGAGCGCGGGCACCAAGTCACGGTGGCGGCACGACGGCGCGGCGATTGGCGCAAATTTCAGGGTGAACTGCCTCTGCCCAAAACGCTCAAGGTTCGTTATTTGCTCCCTGACACTGATCTGTCCGACCCCCGTCGGTTGGCTGCACTTGGTTGGGGATTATTGAAGGGGTTTTTCCAAAGACCTCGAGCCGTGATCGAATTATGGCATACGTGCGCGCAACAGAAGAAAGCACCCCGTGCGACATTGCGTCAGTTCGTGGGATACATTCCATTCTTGTTTTTGCGCGCCGATGTTATCCAATTCGACTTTTCCATGACAGCGGCGAGGTATCGAATGCTGGGGGAAATACTCAACGCACCTACTGTGGTGAGTTGTCGTGGCTCTGACTTAAAAAGAATAGCCCATCGTTCGCATCAGGAATCTCAAGGACGAATCGAAGCAATTAGGAGTGCTTCGGGTGTTCATTGTGTTTCAGGAGATCTAGCGACCCTAGTGAGGCTCCTCGTCGGACGTGAGGAAAACGTATGGATTAACCGGCCTGCAGTCCCTATTACAAGAATCTTGCCCAAAACAGAGTACTCGCAGCATCAGACTCCTGTGATCCTTGCGGTTGGAGGGTTAACTTGGGTGAAAGGCTTTGACTACCTGCTCACAGCACTTGCAAAGTTGCACTTAATGGGGATCGATTTCAGAGCCGAAATTGCTGGTGGTGGAGAGATGAGATCTGTTCTGAGGTTTTCGATTGAGGACATGAATTTAGTTGGAGTTGTTCAATTGCTTGGTGAGATTTCCTCAAATAATATCCTGCAACGCATGAGAGCAAGTGATATTTATATGGTCAGCAGCCACTCCGAAGGCATTAGCAACGCAGCCCTCGAAGCAATGGCATCCGGATTACCCGTCGTCACCACCGATGCAGGCGGCATGGCGGAAGCAGTACGCGACGGGATTGATGGCTTTGTGGTGCCTGTGCGAGATATCGCTGCCATGACCGACCGGATCACACGCTTATTGGTCGATCCTGCCCTGCGCGAGCAAATGGGGCGTTCTGCCCGCGCCCGCGTGGAAGCGGAATTCTCTTTGGAACGGCAAGCACATGTTTTTGAGGAAATGTATGCATCAGTGGCGAATCATGGCGACATCCAAAAAACAAATCTCCTCTGACAATCCTGGTTGGAAGGGAATGGGTATTCCGTCACTTCGCCGGTTGACAATAAGCCAAACTCCTGTATTGCTCAGGTCTCTAAGACAGAGACGATTTCAAGAGTGCTTGAATTTGATTCGATCCCCTTTGAGCAATTTGTGGAACTTCTATGGGGGTGGGCGTTTTTCGCACCGTGTAACCTGTCCGTACTGTAAATGGTCCGGTCCAGGGTTTATTGCAACTTCGAATTGGCGAGACGTCACATTTCAATCACGCTGTCCCCGGTGCGATTCACGGTCTCGCCACCGGGGACTTGCAGCGTTGCTCCCTTCGCTTTCGAAGCAACTACATGACGGGCGGATTCTTGTTTTTGCTCCTGAGGAGATTATTCTCGAATTGATTCAAACCCAAGCAAAGGATAAAGTGTACAGAATATCGTAAACAAACTTCGTTTGCATCCGATATTCCCGCTTCGCGGAACCAATTGCTCACGCAATTGGTTCCGCGAAGCCCCTTTATCATAGCCAAGATGTTACGTTTCCTAAAGAAGACATCCAATGTTTATCTCTCGAGGATAACTGCTACGAAATGATTATCTGCAACCATGTTCTTGAACATGTTCCCAATGACTATCAGGCACTTCAAGAGTGTCACAGGGTCTTGAGAAACGGGGGGGTAGCAGTATTTACAATACCCGGTGATTTTTCTTCTATTGATACTAAAACAACGACCTTTGAGAAACCCGATGGAAATGGGCACTATCGCCACTACGGCATGGACGTTGTAGACATGATGAGAGCCACATTCAAGTCTGTTGCAACGCTTGATATGTCGATAACAGCAAACCCTCAATGGATGGTTCGCCTCGGGGATTATGCTTTTGTCTGTACAAAGTGATACGATCAATCCTAGACTGCGCCTCACCATCTCCGTTCAGCGCTTTCCCGCCCCTTCTGAAACCTTCATTGTGACCAAAGTATTGGGGCTTTTGGATCGTGGCTTTGATGTGCAGATTTTCACCAGCGCGCCAAGCAGCGATTGGGGGTGTTTTCAGGTTTTGGCTGGGCGCGAGGATGTACGCCGCCGCATCCATGTTGCGCCTCCAACCGATTCCCTGCGAAAAATACTGACCATTGGACTGTTGATTCTCCTAAAGACCCTGCTTCGCCATCCACTGGAGTTTTTCCGGTTTGCCCGACACTGCTGGAAATATCGCAAGTCACACCCCTTGGGATTCTTAAAAGCCCTGTATTCGCGGCTGCATTTTGTGGGACACAGGGCCGATGTTTTGCATATTGAGTTTGATACTCTGGCGCTTGGGTTGACGGACATGACATACTACCTCGGAAGCAAACTGTTGCTCAGTGCCCGGGGAACGTTTCAAAAAATGTCAGTCATAGATCGTTACCCTGATGCGCCGCAGCGAATCTACGCCGATGTAGATGGATATCACTTTATCTCCCAGTATCTACACCGGAACGCGCTCAAATTAGGGTTGAATCCCGCCGTTCCCACCTGGCTTATTGAACCTGCCATCGATCTAACATTGTTCACAGCACAGCAACGAACTTCGAACGCATTAGGTGCGCCATTAAAACTGATTACGGTCGCTCGACTTGCTTGGCAAAAGGGGTACGAGTTTGCCGTAGATGCGGTTGCCCTTGTTCACAAGGCTGGAGTTCCCATTGAATACCATATTATTGGTGAGGGCCCCTACCGAGAACCTGTTGAGTTTGCGGCGCGGCAGTGGGGTTTGCTTCAGAATGGGATCATTCGCTTTGTTGGTGCGGTACCGCGGGAACAGGTGGTCAAACATCTTACCGAAAGTGACATCATGATCCACGCAGCAGTTGAGGAAGGCTTCTGCAACGCCGTCATTGAGGGACAGGCGGCAGGGCTGCCTGTGGTGTGCAGTGATGCGGGAGGGCTGCCAGAGAATGTTGAGGATGGTGTGACCGGATTTGTAGTGCCGCGCCGCAACCCAGAAGCCATGGCCGAAAAGATCATTCAACTTGCCCACGATCCTGAACTGCGCAAACGTATGGGGGAAGCTGGCCGGGTGCGTGCTCAAAACCGTTTTGATTTGAACCACCAGATTGAGGCTTTTACCCGCCTGTATCAGGAGTTGGCGGCACGTGAGCAGTAACATCACGTTGATCTGGTTGGGAGAATCCCCTCCCACACCGCCCAATTGGGCTTTGGGGCAGGTGATCTCAGCCCCCTTTACCCTTCAGTCCATTCAAGAGCAGCTAAAAAAGCAGATTGAAGTGACTTCAGAGTCGTTCACCCTGCTCTGGGACTCGACTTTGGAGCAACCTGATCCCGACCTCATTGCGCAATTGGCAGAACGTCCCGGAGATATCTGGCATGCTGGGCTTCGGTTGGGCATGGGGACATTGCCCAAGACCATTGATTTTGTTTCGCCTACATGGATGCTGAATCGGGATCCTGATCCGGGGATTGAGGCGACCTCATGGCGGCTTAGTTTGAGGGCGTGCCTAATCCGCACCGAAGCACTGCGCCAGCTTGGGGTACTCAATCCTCACTTTAACAGCCTCGCTGGTGCTGGATTGGAACTTGGGCATCGGCTCATCACACGCGGCGCCTTTATGCGTCATGTGCCTTCGCTGGTAAAGCATGATCAAATAGCAGAAAAACTGCCTTTCATTGACGAACTGCGCTTTGTGAGCGCAGGGTATGGGAAGTTCTGGACACTGTGGGCGCTGATGCGCGCCATCTTAACTGGGCATGTTTCACTGCCTCAAGGTGTACGCACATGGCAGAAAGTGAACCGTGAGTCCTTCCCACCTCGGACGGCAGTCTATCGACGTCCTGAAACGTCTGTTGAAGTGCCCTCACAAGCGTCGGTTTCGGTGCTGATCCCAACGGTTGATCGTTATCCCTACTTGCGCACCCTGCTCAAGCAAATGCGCGAGCAGACCGTTCGCCCTACTGAAATCATAGTGGTGGATCAGACAGAGACTTCACATCGTGATCAGGACTTGGCATCTGATTTTGCCGATTTGCCCCTAAAAATGATTACGCTTGACAAAGCGGGGCAGTGTTCATCGCGGAATGCGGGACTTCTGATAGCAGAAGGGGAGTACATACTTCTACTTGATGATGACATCGAGATATACCCAGCATTCATTCAGAATCATCTGGAGACTAATCTCCGTCATCAAAGCCACGGCAGTTCCGGAACTGTTCATGAAGTTGAGAAAGCGCCATTACCAGAGAATTTCCACTATCTTCGTCTAAGCGATGTTTTCCCCGCCGGAAACACCCTTTTTAAGAGATATCTTCTTAAAACGAGTGGGCTTTTTGATCTGGCCTATGAAAAAAAACAGCGTGCTGATGGGGATTTGGGGATGCGGGTTTACCTTACCGGAGCACTAATGGTATACAACCCAGAGATTGATGTGCTGCATCATCATGCTCCCAGTGGTGGATTGCGCAAACATAAGGCGCGGGTGATCACCTATGCCAGCAGCCGAGAGAGTCTTTTTCAGCGGCATTTGATGAGCGCCTCCGAGGTTTATTTAGGGCTGCGTTACTTCACGCCAGCCCAAGCCCGTGAGGCACAGTGGATCAGCGTCATAGGTACTTTATCGGTAAGAGGCAGCCCATTGAGAAAAGTCGCCAAAGCCGCGATTATGTTTGTGCTGCTCCCCAATACGATCCATCGCCTACAGAAGGTGCGTAAAGAGGGGGCAGAGATGCTGAAAGCATATCCGCAGATTGAGTGCATTCCTCATAATTCCAATTAATGGGAGTACGTTTTTTTCTAATGCCGCCAACGGATATACTGTATCCATGCTGGTCACGCTGGCGGGGTGGATGGCTGCAAGCCAGTTGATATAGGAGAGGTTCTATCGTGCTTAAAAGATTGCAATCTCGTCTATACAGCCATTTGCGGCTTCCTCAACCGTTAGAGCATACTCGAATTCTGAATCGATCTCTGGTTGTCCGAAGAGGCACGGTTAGAGAACGCCCAGATTATGATGATGCTTGGCTTTTTGCCTGTGCAGCAAACGCGGTAAGCATCATGGATGTTGGTTCAAATATAGGGCAAGCCGCTGTTCTCATGCTTTCTACTGGGCACGTGAAAGCAATAACCCTTGTCGAGGCAAACCCAGAGGCGCTTATCGTCGCTTCAGAGAATGTTCTGCGCAATTTCGCAGCAATCAATATCCATCTCGTTTGCGCCTTCGCTGGAAGTTCAGATGGGGAAGCCATTGAATTCTGGACAGTGGGAACAGGCGCTGCGGGAAGTGTTGACCCCAACCACGCAAAAACTGCGAAGAAACAGGGATTGTCCTATTCAGTACCAACGGTCACGTTGGACAGCGTTGCAGCGAAAAACATCCCTGACCTTATCAAGATCGATGTTGAAGGGGCAGAAATCGAAGTTCTTAAAGGCAGCAAGGAAATTGCTGCTCAAAAGCATACGCGGTTTTTTGTTGAGATGCATAGTAAGGGTGATATGAGAGAGAATGCTGAGGAAGTTTTGGCGTGGTGCACATCAAACGAGTATCGTGCATGGTATATGGCAACACACACGGAGTTAACAGAACCAGCTCAAATCGGTCACCGGGGCAGATGCCATTTACTCTTGCAGCCCAAAGAGTGGGCGTACCCTGAGTGGCTGCAGGGCATAGCACAAGGTGCACCCCCAGAAGGAATAAACAAAAGCCAAAATAGAACCTAGAATATGATTGGCCTTTCGAAGTGCCTTGTCCTGATGACGGCACGCACAAACCTATTGTGCGATGCTCTTCTCAAGTATGAAAATGCTCCATGCACCTTCTAATACTCGCTTCTGAATTTCCCCCCGGTCCCGGTGGGATTGGCACACATGCTTATCAACTCGCTCACCAACTGTGCCGCTTGGGATGGGAAGTCACAGTCATTGCCAAACAGGACTATGCTTCTCCAGTGGAATTGGCAACTTTTAACTCCCAGCAGGCTTTTACTGTCTTACCAGTGCCCAATGCATTGGCGAAACCCCTTGATGCGTTAAACCGTTGGCGAATCGCCCGTAAAACAATTTCCCAGCACCGACCTGATCTAATTGTCGGTACTGGAGATCGCTCTGTATGGATTGCAGCTTTGGTTGGCGGAAAAACCTCAACGGCAGCAATTGGACACGGTTCCGAATTTGGACTCAAAGGTTGGCAGCGGGTTGTGACCCAGTGGGCTTTTGGGCGCATGGATCATGTCATTTGTGTCAGCGACTTCACTCGGAAATACATGCTCAAAGAAGGGTTTAAACCCCAATCGGTGTCTGTCCTCCCCAATGGCGCCGATCACACGCATCTCTTTCCTTTGCCTCAAGAGACTGTATGCGCTTTCCGTAAAGATCGGGGGTGGGAACAGTGCAAACTTCTGCTTACGGTAGGGCATGTTAGCGAACGCAAAGGGCAGCGAGTGGTAATTGAGGCACTGCCCCATATTTTGCAGAAAGTACCTAATGTACATTATCTCATCGCAGGATTGCCCTCCCTTAAAGAAGAATTCTCTTCCCTAGCATCACGACTCGGAGTAGAGCCAAATGTGCATTTTTTAGGGCAGGTCAGTCAAGAGCAGCTTCGGCTTCTCTACAACGTGTGCGACGTTTTTGTGATGACCAGCCAGCACACTCAGGGAGGCGATTTTGAGGGTTATGGCATTGCCGCGGTTGAAGCAGCACTTTGTGGTAAACCCGCGGTTGTGTCAGGAGACTCAGGGCTGGCTGAGGCGGTCATTGAGGGACAGACCGGGCTGATTGTCCCCCAACGTGATCCTCGTGCCACTGCTGATGCCATTGTCGCACTGCTCTCAGATGAGGTGATGCGGGAGGAGTACGGGAACAACGCCCGAATCCGTGCGGTCACTGAGCAGACATGGGAATCGCGTGCCAAATCCTATGATCTCCTCTTCCGCCAGATTATCCAATCATGAAACTGCTGATCATCTCACACACCCCCCATTACCTTGACAGCGGGATAATCAAAGGATGGGGACCTACACTACGGGAAATCGATCACTTAGCGACGGTTTTCGAGGAGGTTATTCATGTTGCCCCCATCTATAAGCGCACAGCACCGGAGAGTTCCCTTGCTTATCGGGCGTCCAATGTGCGTTTACGAGGGGTAACCCCAGCGGGAGGGGCTGGTCTATTAGCGAAACTTGGGATCTTGGTTCATGCCTTCAACTACGTTCGAGTGATCCTTAGTGAGCTTCGTCGTGCGGACGTGGTTCATGTGCGCTGCCCAGCCAATATTCCTCTAATGGCGGTGATTCTTCTTGCATTTCGGAAGTCTCCCCAAAAGCGTTGGATCAAATATGCGGGCAACTGGAATCCTGATGGGCAAGAAGCATGGTCGTATACCTTTCAGCGTTGGTGGTTGCGGCGGAACTTCGCTCGCGCCAAAGTCACAGTAAATGGTGAGTGGGAGAACCAACCGCACCATATTCATACTTTCTTCAATCCCTGTTTGACAGATAAAGAGATTCAGGAAGCACAGCAAGCTGCCTCAGATCGGGAGTTCACCACCCCCTTGCGGCTGTTGTTTGTGGGGAATTTGAATACTCCCAAAGGGGTAGGACGGGCACTAGAAATCTTGGCACAACTTCAGAAAATAGGGATCGATGCCACCCTTGATCTGATTGGGGACGGGGAAGAACGACAGTCCTTTGAGAATCAAGCAGAACAGCTTGGAATCAAAGATCTGGTGACTTTTCATGGGTGGATTCCCCGTACCGCATTGGGGGAGTATTACAGGAATGCGCATTTTCTGCTGTTCCCCAGCGGAAGTGAGGGTTGGCCCAAAGTGATCAGCGAGGCAATGGCGTATGGCGTCGTGCCTATTGCTAGCGCAGTGAGCAGTATACCTCAGTATTTGGCGCAGTTTGGCGTGGGGAAGGCAATCCCTCCAACAGCCGTTAAGCAATTTGTAGACGCAATTCAGGAATATGTTCGCAATCCCCAAAGCTGGCGGGTAGAATCCCAAAAGGCACAACAGGCGGCTGAATTATTCACCTATCGTCGGTATTTGGAGCGCGTGAAGGTGCTGTTGGAGTTATAGTGGCCGTCGAACCCAGAGTTTCCCCTCCACAAGCGATCAACGGAATCAGGACAGCCGTTGATCAACGAACAAGTTTGCTTCTCTTTCTGGGGGCACATATCCTTCTCGGCGTGCTCGCCGACAGCAGCAGGATGGTGAGCACCGCTCATGGGCTGATCACCTTTGGGATCGGCTTATATTGGGCGGCCACCAATGCACCACTCCACAAACTTGCCTACATTTGCGCGTATATCACCGGTATTGAAGTGTTGTGGCGTATGACGGGGGCCACCTCCTTGGGGGTATTCTACGAAGCGGGAAAATATTATGTCATTTTTATTACAGGATTAGCGCTGTTTCGTATGCGGGTACGCACGATTCCAGCACTTCCCTTTTTTTACATCCTGCTTCTGGTTCCGGCAATACTCGTTACCCTTGGAATGACCAGTGCTGCTGAGGCACGTGATCAGATCAGCAGCAATTTCTCTGGGCCCTTTGCAATTTTTATGAGTGCGGTGTTTTTCTCACAGATTCGCATCTCTCGCCAGCAGATGCGAATCGTCTTATTGGCGCTTGTGGCAGGCGTGGTCAGCGTGGCTGCTGTGGCCACCTATTCCACAATAACTGCTGCTAATATCACTTGGTCAACCGAATCCAATTTCACCACTTCGGGGGGATTCGGCCCCAATCAAGTTTCTAGCGTTCTTGGACTAGGCGCTTTTGCCGCATGGTTCTTGATTTCTCATCTTGAGCGGGACAGGTTGCTCCGGATTATTCTCACTGTATTGGGGGTATGGTTCTTAGGACAGGCACTACTCACCTTCTCACGGGGAGGGGTATATAACGCACTTATTCCCATCGTGGTGCTCACCCTCCTCAAGGCAATTCGCGAACGACGCCAGCTCAACACCCTAGTACTGCCGGTGCTAGCGATACTAGTATTTGTATTGGTGCTTCTGCCCCAACTTGACACCTTGACCGAAGGGATGCTTGGTGCCCGTTATAACAAAGGTGATGTGACTGGGCGCGATCAGATAGTACAGCTTGACATCCAAATATTTCTGGATAACCCGCTGGGTGTTGGGCTTGGAATGGCCAGAGACTATCGCGTTGCCTACGCAGACTATTATGCTGCCGCTCACACCGAGTATTCGCGTCTATTGGCTGAACACGGCATTTTAGGGTTATTTGCTTTGGGGCTGTTGATTCTTATGACAGCGACCAATGTCTTTAAAAGCTGGCACCAATCCCTAGCCCACTCAGCAAAACTGGGCTTGTGTTTGTGGGCACTGATCCAGTTTATCCATGCTGCTACCCGCAT
>JACSRJ010000185.1 GCA_014879835.1 Anaerolinea sp. | reverse complement strand
CAAATCGGATCATCAAAATGAGGACGATGTTGCCAGATTCTTTGGGGGTTAACGTTAGAGGACACGACACTACCCCTCAAAGAACTATTCCTCCCTCTCCCGCGTGCGGTAGAAGGGGGGCAGGGGGATGAGGGTAAGCCTGAAAATAGCAGGTGAATCCTTCAGGATAACGCTATATGAAGTATGAGAATAAACCAAGTTCTCCCCTGCAAGCGTGATGCAGGGGAGAGACGGGTATCCCTAAAATCACAACCACAAGGGCAAGATCAACCCAGTAGCGGTGGGTTCAGTGACTAACATAGCCACAATCGCCGCAGCGAGAATGATGATGATCACCCCAATTAACAGCAGGGTGCGCGCATCACTGCCCCCAGATTCAGGTTTCGCCCGCTGATCCGCTGCAATTTGCGAAAGCGGGGTGATCCCAGAAGGTGGCTGCACTGGATAAGCGGTATAAGGAGGCGGGTTGGCTGGCGGCGTAACGGGCCCTGATGGAGCAGCACGAGGCACGGCTGCCGGGGTGGGGGGCCTGCCGATACCAGAGGCCGGCACTTGATCGATGGGTTTTTCGGGCAGCGAGAAGGTGAAAAAGCCCGTCGTCCGACTCTTGCCCTCAATGCCCTGAATGGCGCTTGAGAAAGCCTCTGCAAAAGCAGTCATGGTCTCATAGCGTTCCTCTGGGATTTTGGCGATAGAGCGCTCAATCACCTGACTCACCACTGGGGGGAGTTCGGGGCGAATCTGGTGTACAGCGGTCGGCATCTCGTATAGATGTTTGTGCATCAAGGCCAGCGGATTACCCGAGGTGCTGGTATCAAAGGGCGCTTGTCCGGTGACCAGCGTATAGATGATCAAGCCCATCGCGTACTGATCCACTGCGGGGGAAACTTTTTTATCCTGCCACTGCTCTGGTGACATATACGCCGCAGTCCCTAAGGAAGTGCCGCGCATGGTCATCTCGGCGGTGCCTTCGAGGGGCTTGGCAATACCAAAGTCCACCAAAAACGAGGTTCCCTGCTGATCAAACATAATGTTATTGGGCTTGATATCACGGTGGACAATACCCCGTTTGTGGGCGTAATCTAGCGCACCCCCAATCTGGGCTAGGAGCGTTTCCGCTTCCCCCAGTGTAGAAAACTCCCCGCCATCGGTGCGGCGCTGACGAATCCGATCTGCTAAGGAACCACCACGCAGCAAACGCATAACCACATAAGGAATGCCGCCTTCGGTGCCAAAGTCAATAATCGGGACGATATTAGGATGTTCCAATGAAGCAGCAATCTCCGCTTCACGAATGAACCGCTGAATGTATCCTTCTTCCGCCGCAAAGTTGGCAGGAAGGACTTTGACCGCGACATTCCGTTTTAGGGCGGCCTGAAATCCGAGATAGACCTCAGCCATACCTCCCCGACCCAGAATCTCCTTCAGTTCGTATTTGCCGAGTACCTGCCCAACGAGGTTTCGGCCATTTCCCATGACCAAGTTTGCGTTCTCCATCCCTTGAGGCGTTAAAATGACCGCGATAGGATTGAGTTTAACACTTTTAGAGCTTGACGGAAATTGGGAAAGTAGTTCAAAACGATGACTTTGGTGTTTATGGTAGGGGCGTGGCTGATCGGATTGTACCTTGCCGCGCTTACCCCAGAACTGAATTACAGCCCCTTAGGGTGGATAAGCGCGGGTATGGCTGTCATTTTGTTCCTGATCTACCGACGTGATCGCGCCTTTCGTCGAGCCGCTTTATGTTTGTTCAGCGTGGGGGTGGCCCTAAATCGAGGGTGGTCAATGCAGACCCAAGCCCATGAATCCGCCCTCACGGGCTATAATGATCGCGGTCAGGTATCTCTGATCGGTGTGATTGCTGAAGCGCCTGAAGCCCGCGAACGAGACCTTCGTTTGCGGATTCAGATCGAGCAAATTCAGCCTGAAGGCGAGGATCTCAGGGCAGCCGAGGGGATGGTGTTGGTGTACACCGATTTACACACTGCCTTGTCTTACGGAGATCGGGTTCGAGTCACAGGAAGCCCCCAAACGCCGCCCGTTTTTGACACCTTTTCCTTCCGTGATCATTTGGCCCGAACGGGGATTTTCAGCGTCATTTACCGAGCGCTGGTAGAGGTACAAGAGCACGACGCCGGTGATCCTTTTCGATCCATCCTCTACAAACTCCGGGATCGGGCTTCAGGGGCAGTTCAGACCTTGTTGGCGGAGCCATACAGTGGACTTCTGACGGGGATCACCCTCGGTGATGAGACCCACATTGCCCCGACAACCCGCGAAGCCTTCAACCGCACAAACACTTCCCATCTGATCGCCATCTCCGGCTCCAATATGGCCATCCTCGCGGGCATTCTTGGCGCGGTATTCACCCGATTAACACGCCGCAAATTTCTCGTGGCTTTGCTGACTCTGTTCGGTCTCATCCTTTATACCTTGCTGGTAGGCGCTTCGCCCTCTGTAGTGCGGGCTGCGGTTATGTCCGGATTCACTTTGAGTGCGTCACGCCTACGGCGAAACGTGGATGGGTTGACAGCGCTGGCCGCTTCGGTGTGGGTGATCACCTACCTGAACCCGAATGACCTGTTTGATCTGGGTTTTCAACTGAGTGCGTTGGCGACCCTTGCCCTGCTTGCCTACACACCTGTGATGACTCGTGCTGCTGAGTCCCTCTTGGGGCGCTTGTTCAGCGGCGCTTCAGCGCGTCAGATCAGTTTGATCCTCGCGGAGACCTTTTTTGCCACACTTGCTGCCAACCTGACTATCCTTCCTTTGATCCTCAATCTCTCAGGCGCTTTCTCACCGATCTCAATTGTGGTGAATGCCCTTGTGGCACCAATTCAGGCATGGATCATGATCTTCGGCGTAATCACTGTATGTCTGGGCATAATCTGGGCGCCTCTGGGACAGATTCCGGCATGGTTAGCCGCCTTACCACTGAGTTATTCAGTCACCGTGATCCACTGGGGCGCGGCGTTCCCCCTAACCCCGATCACCCTTGAAGCAGAGTCGATCCTGATCTATTACCTGATATTGGCGGTCCTGACTGCGATTCTCTCCAAACCGCCCAAAGGACGGATACGCCTATGGCGGTGGATCGAACAGAAAGCAGCCGTGCCCGCATTGGGTCTGGTGGGGATAGGGACAGCCTTGTTGATTTGGTTCATGGTTGGGGCGCGTCCTGATGGCCGCCTTTACCTGTGGTTTTTGGATGTGGGGCGGGGCAGTGCAGCCTTGATTCGTACTCCTGAAGGTGCCCATATCCTGATCGATACCGGGGACAGCCCCAACCGACTGCTCACGGCACTTGGCGAGATTATGCCTTTCTACCAGCGTGAGTTAGACCTACTCATCCTCACCTCTGACACGCCCCTCCAAACTGACGCCTTGCCGCGTTTGCTCACCCGTTACAGCCCCCACATGGTTGCCGCGCCTTTGCTTGATCCTGAGGTGGATTCGGTTTTGGAAAGGGCTGGTGCTGTGATCACAAGGGTTAAAGGGGGATACACCCTTAAAATCTCCGACGGAACCCGAATTGAATTGATCCAACCACCGGGATATGAGTCCGCCCCGCTTTTGACGCGGGTGGTTTTGGGGCAAGCCGCTTTTATCCTGAATCCATACTGGACTCAGACGGAGATGCGCGCTTTTTTGGAGTCAGGGCAGAATTTTGAGGCTGCGGCCCTTCAACTGGTGGGAAATGGTCGTGGCACCCTTAACCCTTCCGGATGGTTTGAAGGTGCCACCCCGCAAGTGGTTTTTGCCGCAGCCGAAGGCAGTGATACCCCAGATTTATCGATCTTGGATCGTCTCAGTGCAGCGCGCATCCCCATCTACCGTACCGATCACCATGGCACCATTGAACTCTCTACCAATGGCTCTCGCATGTGGGTCCGAGGACAGCGCCAAGAGTGACCGCAGCGCGCCTCCGAACATCTGTTTTGGGTAATTTGCCCAGAACATATTGACTTCGCCTTAGTGAAAGTGAACAATTAACCTTAAGAACTGCACCCATATTGTGCAATCCAACTGAGGGAGTTGTGGTCGTGTCAGGATTGACCCCAGAGGCAGAAGCCGTCATTGCCCGTGCGCAGGCGGCTTTGATCACCCATATAGAGCTTCAGTTTACCGACGTGATGGGTATCGTGAAGGCGGTACAGATTCCGGTTCGGCAGTTGGAGAAGGCTTTTACATCGGGCATTTGGTTTGATGGCTCCTCATTAGAAGGTTTTGCGCGGGTGGCTGAGTCTGATATGTACCTTCGCCCTGATCCCACAACCTTCGCTGTCCTGCCCACTGATCGTAACGGGGCCCGTCCGGGGCGGTTGATCTGCGACACCTTCACCCCGGCGGGTGAGCCTTTTGCGGGCGATCCTCGTGTGGCCCTACGGCAGGCGCTAGAGACAGCCGCCGCGATGGGGTATCGTTATACCGTCTCACCCGAACTGGAGTTTTTTCTCCTTCGGCAGCCGGGTGATCTCTCTCTGTCCCAAGTGCAGACCCATGATCTAGCCAGTTATTTTGATCTGGGAGACAGCGAATCCCGTATTGTGCGCCGGGCTATTACCGATGCGCTCGACAATATAGGTATCGCTGCCGAATCCTCCCACCACGAGGTGGGCGGAGGACAGCATGAAATTGATTTAGCCCCCCTTGATGCCCTTCAGATGGCGGATGCGATCATCACGGCGCGCCTGATCATCAAATCCGTGGCTCAACAGCATGGGCTTTTGGCAACGTTCATGCCTAAACCATTGGCGCAGGTGGCGGGTTCAGGAATGCACATCCATCAGACCCTGCTCCACATTGAACACGGAATCAACACTTTTCAAGAACCCAATGCTGAATATGGGCTATCACGAGTAGGACGGGCATTTCTGGCGGGACAGCTTGCCCACGCACGGGGCATGTGCGCTGTTCTAGCCCCACTGGTGAATAGTTACAAGCGTTTGGTCGCTGGGTTAGAAGCGCCAGTGTATATCACATGGGCCCAGTACAACCGCTCAGCCCTGATCCGGGTGCCTCGACTGCGCGACTCTCAAGCCGATCAGGCCCGAATCGAACTGCGCTGTGTCGACCCAAGCTGCAACCCCTACTTGGCATTTGCGGTCATGGTACGCGCTGGACTGGATGGCGTTGCCAACGGTATGGAACTACCCGCCGCAGCCGAGGAAGAGTTATATCTTTTTAATGCCCGTCGTCGTCAACTGCCCACCCTACCGACCTCACTTCAAGAAGCGCTCACCGCGATGGAAGCAGATTCTTTGATCGGCGATGCATTGGGGCTGAGCATCTATGAGGGTTTTGTAGAGGCCAAACGGATCGAGTGGAATGATTACGTGCTGGACATTAGTCCGTGGGAACTCCGTCGGTACTTGCAGAACTACTAACAAGGTCTTGAGGCTGAATTCCTGATGACTCCACAGCGCGCACAGATCACCGTTTTTGAGCTTTTGCGTTATGTCCTGCCTATGGGCACCCGTGTTGTTGCCGGGGCAAAAGGGCTGCACAAAATCGTCTCGTGGACATCAGTGCTGCATCCCCGCCCGCCCGCATTCCCTTCGCTCGAAGGACGGGAACTGGCCCTGCTCTCGATTGATGCGCTGCGCTTGCTCAGTGACAAACTCACCCTTGCGGATCTGATCAACGATCTGGCGCAGATGGACGTATCGGCGGTGGGGGTGATTGGGGGCATTGATCAGCGCGCTCGTGCTGCCGCGGATACACATGCCATTCCACTGCTCAACCTCCCCTCAGGCACTCAGACACGGCAAATTGAACGTGATGTGGTGCGGGCCTTGGTTGGGCCCCTGCCGACGGCGGAAGCACGCGGGGCCGAGATTCACCAGCAGCTTTTACAACTCACGACTGAAAATCAGGGGATGCGCGCCCTCGTAGGGGCACTTGCTGATTCCTGCGGGTATACGGTGGTGGTGCAGGATAAACGCTTTGATGTGCTGGCTTCAGCAGGGGTGCTGACGGGGTTAGGTGAGTGGGCCCAGATCGAATCTGCACTCAGCAGTGAAGATCCGCTGCCGGCCTTATTTCGCAATCGTGTTGAAGTGGCTCAGACCCAGCCTGAACCGGCCGAGATCGTCCTGCCCGAACTGAACCTCAAAAGGTTGATCATGCCCATCATCGCAAATCGGATGGGACGAGGCTTCATTTCTCTGATCACTTCCGCTGAAGATGAATCGTCCGGCTTTGATGCTCTCGATCTTCAGTTCATCAAACACAGCGCGGCGATCTGCGCGTTGGAGATGGCCAAAGAGAAAGCGATCCGGGAGGCCCAAAAACGGGTGCAGGGGGGGGTGTTAGAGCGCCTACTGTTGGGCACTATCCCCCCGGATCAGGCCACACGGCAGTTGGTTCGGTTAGGACATGAACCCAATGGTAGGTTGTACGCCGCAATTTCAGCCGCGTGGCTTGACAACGAAAGCCCTTCTGACCGTCGTTTGGAGACGATCTTTAACGAAGAAGTGAACTCACGGGATTACGAGGCTGTGGTACAGCTTCTCGATGGAGGGGTGGTTGCTTTTTGCGCAGTTGAAGTCCAGCAAAGTGCGCATCGGGCGATCCCCCGCAGTGTGAAGGGATTGGCGGATGCAGTTCTTGCCCGAATTGGGGTGCAGACTCCGGGCAAACATGTAGGGATTGGTGTGGGACGCCCCGTAGGGACACTGGCCGAATGGCGCGGCAGTTACCAAGAAGCGCTTGCAGCCCAGCGTATCGCTTCCCAGTGGCGGGTTGATCAGCCCTTGTATTTTGCCGATCTGGGGGTTTATCGACTGCTCTCACTGCTGCTTGAAACCCCTGAACTGAACAGCTTCCACCGCGAGACTCTTGGTGATCTGTTAGACAGTTCCAATGTGAGTGACGAGTTTATCCTCACCCTCGAGACCTTTTTTGAAGAGCATGGCAATCTCAGCCAGACTGCTAACCGACTGCATGTCCATCGCAACACCTTGCTGTATCGAATGGAACGGATCGAGCAGATCGGGGGGTTTGATCTGAACAACCCAGAAACGCGCCTCGCGGTGCATCTGGCCCTGAAAATCCGTCGTTTGTTGGCGTCCTCAAAGTAACCCATGCGATCTTCCTGCCATGCAGCAGCCACATCAAAAGTGGGCATTATGGTAGGCATACCTGCCTCAACATTTGGAGTAGGGGAGTAAGATCGTGTTATAATCGCGCCAAGTCTGGAAATACCTTTTGGAGTGATCTCAATGAATGTCAATGTTTCTGAAATGCGCCGAGTGGTGTTAATTGAGGTCGTTGGACGGGTTGACAGCACCAACGCTTCCAAACTGGGCGATTCATTTAATGAGCAAATTGATGCCGGGCGTAAGATGCTGGTGGTAGACCTGAGCCGCGTTGAGTACATGAGCAGTGCCGGCCTGCGCGAGATGGTCGCCGCCGCCAAAAAACTGCGTAATGACAACGGTGATCTCCGCCTTGCCAGCCCTTCTCCGCGGGTTCAGGAAGTCCTCGAGCTGGCGGGTCTAAACATGATCTTCCAAGTCTACCCGACTCAGGTGGAAGCTGTAGGCAGTTTCTAGGACATGTTCTGAGATTATTATGGTTGAAGAACGACGCCTGACCATCCCGGCAGTGCTGTCTCAAATTCCGGTGATATGTGGATTTGTAGCGGAGGCAGCCGAGTCCACAGGTCTGGATGATCGCGCCTCCTATCACTGCCAGATGGCCCTCGATGAGTGGTGTACCAATATCATTGAACACGGCTTTGGGGGTGAAGGCAACAGCGCTAATATCGAGATCGTGCTGCGTTTGGAGCCGGTTCAACTTACCATGACGGTCATCGATGATGGCCCCCCTTTTGACCCTACAGTCCTCCCAGAGGCCGATACCAGTCGTCCCTTGGAAGACCGAGAACCGGGGGGCTTAGGTTGGTTTTTTATCGTCAAAACCATGTCTGAGGTCAAGTACGCTTACCGCAGCAATCGCAACGTCCTAACGATGGTAAAACGGGGGGAACGTGCAAATGCTATGCCGGAACTTGCGCCTTCACCGTTCCCGGTGAAACTTGTAGACGATGGGGTACTGGTTATGTCCCCGGTAGGACGCCTCGATTCATTTGTGGGCCGTAAACTCGAAGATGCCCTTCAGGGCCAGATCGAACAGGGCCACAATCGAATCGTCGTTGAGATGAAGGATGTTACCTACATTTCCAGTACGGGCTTAAAGGCGCTGCTCAATGCCCTTCGACGGTTGCAAATGCGAGGTGGCTCTATCGCCCTCTCAAGCTTGATGCCCCGCGTGCTGGAAACCTTCCAAATGTCCGGTTTTGATAGTCTTTTTGTGATCAAACCCACCGCACAAGACGCGGCGCTTGCAGTGACCTCCGCCTGAGTTCAGATAAGAACGGCTGTGGAAGCAAATACCGTCCTGTTGATTGTGGTTGTCAGTATACTCACTGCTGGCGGATTGGCGGTGGGTTTATATGTGGGATATGTACGCGGTCTGCGCCGGGGCAGAGAACGGGCTGCTGTCCATGCCACCGAGCGACACACCGATCTTGAACTATTAGTCGGGGTGGGCCGGGCAATCCTTTCCGCTCAACTGCGCCCTCAAGCACTGGTCGAACTGGTCTATCAGCAGGCCTCACGGGTGGTTGATACCCGCAACTTCCAGCTTGGTTTATTTCAGGGCAATGATTATGTGATCAAAGTCTGGGTGCGTGATGGTGAGCGACTGCCCTCTCACCGCTTCAAGGATGGTGCTACCGCTGGTTTGATCGGATGGGTGCGTCACACGGCTCAGGGCTTAAAAGTGGGAGACTTCAGCCGGGATCGGGATACCCTGCCTGCACAGCCCAGTTATGACTCGGTCAACCCGCCTCGATCAGCCCTTTTTGCACCGTTGATCACGGGTGGGGAAGTGATTGGGGTGATTGCCGTTCAGAGTGATCAGCCCGATGTTTTTTCGGATGAACAGCTTCGCCTGCTCACCGTTATTGCTAATCAAGTCGCAGGGGCTATCCGCAATGCTCAATTGTTTAATGAAGCCCGTTTTCGTGCTGATCAACTGCGGGTAATCAGCGAAGTTGGGCGACAGATCACGGCCGTTCAGCCGCTGCCTAACTTGTTCCGCCAGATTGTGACCCTCGTCCACAACACCTTTGATTACTACGCAGTCAATATCTATACCTATGATCCCCGCCGAGGGGTGGTGTATTTGCGGGCCAGCAGTAACCCTGAATTTGACAAGCGGGGCTTGGCCCTCAAACCCGGTGAAGGTTTGGTTGGGGCTGCCTATGCCCGCGCCGAAACCATCAACATCCCTGATGTGGGCATTGAGCCGCGCTATATCGCCATTGCTGCGATGGAGAAGACCCGATCTGAGGTGTGCCTGCCCCTGATGATGGAGCGCCGGGTTTTGGGGATTCTGGATGTTCAGAGCGACGAACTTGATTCCTTTAAATCGGAGGAGTTGTTCACCCTAGAATCCCTTGCGGGACAGTTGGCCCTTGCCATTCAGGAAGCGGAGACCTTCGACGCAGCCCGCCGACAGGCAGAGCGCCTGAACGCGGTGGCTGACGCCTCACGGGCAGTGGTCTCGATCCTCGATGTGAATGATCTGCTTGATGAAGTGGTTGATCTGGTCTCTGACTACTTTGGCTTTGATCGGGTTCACCTCTTTTTGCGCGCTGGTGATCGGGTGGTCTTTCGCAGTGGAAGCGGGGTTCACAGCGCCCGATGGTCTATTGAGCAGCTCTCCTACGATATTGAAGATAAAGGGTTCATCCCATGGGTAGCGCGTACTGGGCAGTCATTGGTCAGTGGTGATGTGATCAGTGATGAACGCTACCTAAGCGCCCCCGGTGTCGAGGATACCCGCAGCGAGATGACCGTTCCCATCGGCATTGGGGAGCGGGTTTTGGGGGTATTTGACATTCAGAGTGACGACTTGGGGGCGTTCACCCCCGAAGATGTGACGCTGGTGCAGGCGCTGGCCGATACCGTTGCCATCGGTATTCGTAATGCGGGTCTGTTCGCCACAGAACAGCGCCGTCGTATTCTTGCTGAGACCCTGCGTGAAGTGAGCGCAGTGCTGGTCTCATCCCTTGATCTGGAGAGTGTACTTGATGGTTTACTCTCCGGTTTGGAGCGGGTCGTTGATTACGAAGCGGCCCTGATCCTGCTGCACCGTGACGACGAATGTGATTATGTGGTGCGAGCGGTGCGAGGGGTGGTCAATGAGGAGGCGGTCCTTGGTCAGTGCCTGATGGATGGCGATAGCGGTCAGCAGGCAGTAATGGAGCAAATGTGGGCGCTGATCCGCCAGATGGAGATGCCCGATCCGACGGCGGCTCAGACTGGACGAGATCGCCTCTACGCGCCCATGCAGATGGGAGGTAGGGAGATCGGCATCCTCGCTGTGGAGCGTGTCGGCCCTGATCAGTTCAGCCCTGAAGATATTGAGATCATCAACACTTTCGCCAATCAAGCGGCACTGGCCATTGAAGGGGCGCAGTTGTTTGCCGCACAACAGGAAGAGGCTTGGGTCACCACAGCCCTACTCTCTGTGGCGGAATCGGTCAACAGCGCTGTAGATCGGGAGCAAACCCTCGATACCCTCACCCGCCTCACCCCGATGCTGGTGGGAGTGTCGCGCTGCGCCATCCTTGAATACAGTGGTGATGGGGGTGAGTTTTACGGGGGCGCAGTCTGGGGGTTGGAACCGCGTGATGAAGAGCGTTTTAAAAACCTCACGCTGCCTGCGGACACCCCTTACGGGCAAGCGCTCTTGAATGGCGCTGGAACAGTGATCAGCGGGGATGTGGGCGACTCTGAGCCGGGCTTGGAACGGCATACCAGCGCGCCGTTACCTGAAACCCTCGATGCTATCCTTGCTGTCCGCAACCTGCTCACCTTCCCCTTACGCACCAAAGGGATGCTGGTTGGCGCGATGGTGGTGGATCGCCCGGCACAGGGCGAACCGCTCAATCTGCGTCGGCGGATCAATATCCTGAGTGGTATTGCCCATCAAGCCGCGCTGGCGCTGGAGACGGCACGCCTTCAGGAACAAGTGAACGAGCAGCAGCGGCTTGAACGTGAACTTGAGGTTGCTGAAGGCATTCAACGCAGTTTCTTACCCAACCGACTGCCTTCGCCGCAGGGATGGCAGCTTGCCACCTTCTACCGTGCAGCCCGGCAGGTGGGCGGTGATTTTTACGACTTCATTCCCCTCAAAGACAATAAGATTGGGATTGTGATCGCTGACGTTGCCGATAAAGGTGTGCCGGCAGCCTTGTTCATGGCTCTGTGCCGCACCAATATCCGCGCAGCCGCGTTCAGCCGCACTGATCCAGTAGAAACTATGCTTCGGGTGAATCAACTGCTGCTTTCGGACAGCCGCACCGATCTTTTTGTGACGGTGTGGTATGGGGTGTGGGATCCACGCACTGGAGAGATGGTTTATGCCTGTATGGGGCATAATCCGCCCCTGCTCATTCAATCCGATAATGCCGTTGCAGAGCTTTCGGGTCGTGGGGTGGCACTAGGTGTGATCGAGAATCCTCGCATAGAAAAGAAGCGCATCGTTGTTGAACCCGGTGATCTTTTAGTTGCCTATACCGATGGTATCACTGATGCGCTGCGCAGCGACGGGGCCGAATTTGGGGTAATTGGACTGCAATCAACCGCCTCCCGTCATCGTCATCTTTCGGCAGCCGAGATCACCGACCGCATCATGCACGCAGTGGATCAATTCACGGGGGATATGCCCCAATTTGACGATCTGACCTTGATCATCCTGCGGCGACTGGGGGAAAAGCGGGCTGGACGTCCGCTCACTGAAGCGCCTGTGGTGCGTAAGCCTGTTAACCCGCCACCGCTGGAGTAACGCACGCTTTGAACTGTCTAGAGCCATCCTATCACTCACGCTAGCGAAGCAGAAACTGCCCCTGATACTGGCGCAAATCACGCAACACTTCTTGATAGTGAGCGGCACAATTTTCAGGCGGTAAGTCCACTTCAAAAAAACGGGCTTGGGTTGTTTCGTCCGTCTCGTTCAACAAAGTTCCAGTCCATTCCTCCACCAAAAACTGGAGGCTGATTTGATAGTAAGGATCACCATAAGCAGTCACGCTGTCCGGGTATGTGTAGATTGCCATTGGGATCGCCCTGAGGACGTCCAAACCTGTTTCTTCCTTCACCTCCCGTTTCATTCCCTCCATAAGGGTTTCAGTTGTTTCTAGGGCACCACTGGGCATTACCCATCTTTCATTGTCTTTCCGTCGCACAAACAAGATGCGCCCCTGAGGATCACAAATCACGGCCCGTGTAGCAACCACGATCAACTTCTCCTGTCCAATCAGGCTGCGCATACGCCCCACATATGACTCTTCGTAGTTTGGCATCACAGACCTCCTGAAAGTTTCACTGTCTGGTTTTATTTAGGTCTTGAGGGATGGGGTTCGCAGCTACCACAAAAACATCACTCCCTCAGAAAATAAACAACTGAGGGAGTATCTCCATTTGAGACAGGGATGATTGAAGCGCTGAGAGGATAATCAGGACACCCAAAGCGCACCGGATTTGCGTTTGGGTGGTGATCCTTACTGCCCTCGAACCACACTATCACCGTAAACGCCGGTACTGTAAACATACACCTGATTGACGATCTCCCCATCCTTGTTGGGTGGAGCTTCTTTGAGGAAGTAGTACAACCAGCGCGAATCGCTGATGGTCATGTTCACGCAGCCATGACTGGTGCGGTAGCCAAAGAGATCGTGCCAGTAAGTACCGTGCAGGCTTCGCCCGCCGTCAAAATACATCACCCACGGCACACTCTGTAAGGCATAGGCAGAGGGTGCGCCCGTCGCACCTGACATACCGTCCCGCTCCAACCGCGCCCAGACCTTAAACAGACCCTCTTGGGTCTCGTATTTAGCCGTCCCAGTAGAGACCAGAGTCGCAAATACAGGTTTGTCGTCCTCATAGGCCACCAGAACCTGTTCATAGAGGTCAATCGCAACCCAGCGCCCGGTGACCCCTTCAGGGGGTTTAATTCGCTGTACCTTGCCCACAAAGGTCTGTTTAACCCACTGATTGGGCCCGATCATGTACCAGCGCCAGCCTTCTTTGTCCGTGGCCACTGCGAAGATATTGACCAATTCGTAACGCTTCAGGAAACGCCCCGTCTTTTTATCCGCCGGGCCGCCGGGCACGGAAGAGACAAAGATGTGGCTTTTGTCGAGGATAAAAGCGAAAGGATGGGTGAAGGTTTCATCCAATTCCACCCCGGTGAAGTAGGATGGACTAGCAGGGGCAGCGTCTTGCTGGCGTATCCAACGCCCATCCTGTGACTTGAGCCAGCCTTCCACACTTTGATCCACGATGTTTACATAGTTAAAACCAGCGGGGATTTCCCCAATCACATTTCCATTCGGGCCGTCAAAGGTGGGGGTGGCACTAGGGCCAACCTTCCAGAAGTTGTAAAAGCCCAAGGTGTAGCCATCCTGTGGGACGCGCTTCCAAGTGGGTGCGGGAAAGGCCGCGATCATCTTTTGGCAGGATTCAGAGAGGGCCGCACCGGTAATATCTCCAGCGCAAGCGTCGGGTGAGTAGGCAAGCAGCCCGTCGCCCTGAGCGCCCACAGGCAGAACACCGCTCAGCAAGGCGGTGAGAGCGATCAACATCCATACACGTCGAAACATCAGTCAGTACCTCAACAACGGATTCGGAAAGCTTTGCACCATAAAGTTGGTCGCAAGCGGTTCTCAAGAATATAGCGTGCTTGCCCAGAATGCAACCTGACGCCATTCCCACTGATACCCATCGACTTGCAGCGATGGCATTTGCAGCCCCTTCTGACCTGTGGTTGCGCCCCCCGCCAAACTGAGGTAAGTTTGAGCGCCGGAAGGAATCCCACGATGACTATAACCGTTTGCCTGATTCCCGGCGATGGTGTCGGCAAGGAAGTGATCCCGGCCGCCGCTCAGATTCTAGAGGAGCTTCAGCTTGGGATACAGTTTACCCATGCCGAAGCGGGCTGGGAATGTTTTGAGCGCCACGGTGATGCGCTCCCTCAAACCACCCTTGAAGCTATTCGCGCTGCAGATGGGGCGCTTTTTGGGGCGACCCAATCTCCTTCAACCAAGGTGGCGGGTTACCGTTCGCCTGTGTTGGCCATGCGCCGCGCTTTTGATCTTTACGCCAACCTGCGCCCCACCACTTCACTGCCCGTCCCCGGCTGCCCTGAGGGTATTGATCTGTTGATCGTGCGCGAAAACACCGAGGGGTTGTACAGTGGACGAGAGCGGCGCGAAGGTGATACGGCCATCACGGAACGGGTGATCACGGTTGGCGCTTCGGAGCGGATCGCCCGCTGTGCCTTTGATCTTGCCCGCACACGCCCCAAAAAGTTGGTCACCATTGTGCATAAAGCCAATGTCCTTAAGGAGAGCGATGGGCTGTTCCGCGAGTCGTGCCTTAAAGTGGCCACCGAATATCCTGACGTTCGTTGTGACGAGCTTTTGGTAGATGCCTGTGCCATGTGGTTAGTCAAGAAACCTCAGCGTTTTGATGTGCTCGTTATGGAGAACCTCTTTGGGGACATCCTCTCAGACGAAGCTGCAGGGTTAGTGGGCGGGCTAGGCATCGCTCCCTCGGCCAATATTGGGGCAGGCAAAGCGGCTTATTTTGAACCGGTGCATGGTTCCGCGCCAGACATTGCGGGCAAAGGGATTGCCAATCCTATAGGGGCAGTGCTGAGCGCCGCCATGCTCCTTGATCATGTGGGTCAGCCCGAAGCGGCACGTCGTATCGAACGGGCAGTAACAAGCGTCTTAAGCGCTGGCATCCTGACCCGCGATCTGGGCGGAGACGCCACCACTGATCAGGTAACCAGAGAAGTTCTGGCGCGTTTGTAGAGGGATAGATCATTTATGGCATCGACTTCATTTGATCCAGTGGCACTGCTGAAGGGTTTGGTTGAAATCTACAGCCCATCCCATCAAGAACGGCGGGCCTCTGAATATCTGGTGGCGCAGATGGCTGCCGCAGGCTTTGACAACGCCTTTGTAGATGAGGCCGATAATGCTGTCGGGGTGATGGGCAGTGGCAGCCGTCAGATAGTGCTGTTGGGGCACATTGACACTGTACCGGGCTACATTCCGGTGCAGATCAGCGAGGGCAAACTGTACGGGCGCGGCTCTGTGGACGCCAAAGGCCCACTGGCGACCTTCGCTTCAGCGGTGGCGCTGGCCGGGCGTCAAGAGGGCTGGCGCATCATCGTGATCGGTGCGACGGAAGAAGAAGCAGTCACCTCCAAAGGGGCCCATCACGCCCTAACGGTATACCATCCTTCACTGGTGGTGATCGGTGAACCAAGTCGTTGGGATCGGGTGACTCTGGGTTACAAGGGACGGATTCTGGTTGATTATCGGCTTTCCTTGCCAGTGCTGCATACTGCCCGCCCTGAACCCAACAGCATCGAACGGGCGGTTGAGTACTGGAACGCGGTGCAGACGCTGGTGGCCCAGATTAACGAGGGGCGCGACAAAGCCTTTGATCAAGTTTTTGGGGGCATCCGCTCAATCCACTCCTCCAGTGATGGGTTCCACGAGACGGCCGAAATGACTCTGGGCTTTCGCTTACCCCCAGATATCACCCCGGCGGATCTAAAGGCACAACTAGAAGTGTTCACCAACGGCGCAAGCCTCACCGCTACCGGGGAAGAATTAACCTATCGGGGTGAGAAGAACACCCCACTCACCCGGCTCTTTAACAACGCCATTCGAGATGTAGGGGGTAAACCGGGCTATGTTTACAAAACGGGAACCTCAGACATGAACATCGTGGGGCGGGTGTGGACCTGCCCAATGGTCGCTTATGGTCCCGGCGATTCCACACTGGATCACACCCCGGAGGAGCATATTGAAGTGGAGGAGTACCTCAAGGGGGTAGAGGTGCTGCGGCGGGTGCTGGAAAGCCTGCCCGATCTAGGGGAGTAAATGCCCTCCTTGTCCGTCGTTATAAGGTAAGGATAAATCACCCTGATCACCCGCCGTTTGAACCAAGAAGCCCAAAAGGTACGCGGGCTGTATGCCCTTCACCTTCTGTTGAGTGCTGGGGGGGCATTGGCCATCGTGGCTCAGGCGATGTGGATCAGCCGTGTGATCAATGCTGTATTTTTAGGGCGTCAGACACTTATAGCAGTAGGTACTGATCTGCTGTTGGCTGTGGTTACAGTGGGGGTGCGGGCAGGGTTGGCATGGGGCACATCCCTGAGCGCTGCCGCGATCACGATCCCAGTCAAAACCGGTCTGCGCGCTCGGCTCATGGCACATCTCACCCGGCTCGGGCCGGCCTATACCAGTGAAGCCCGTAGTGGTGAGTTGGTACTCACCGCGACTGAGGGCATTGATGCCCTTGACGCCTACTTTCGGGACTATTTGCCCGGTGTGGTGACGGCCTTGTTTGTGCCCCTGATCATCCTGATTGGGGTCTTTCCCGTTGATCTGCTCAGCTTTGTGATCCTTGTGATCACGGCCCCGCTCATCCCCCTCATGATGATCCTGATCGGCAAGAGTGCAGGGGCACTGGCACGGCGCCAGTATCAAGAAATGGGGCGCTTGGGCGCGCATTTCTTAGATGTGATGCAGGGACTAACAACCCTTAAACTGTTCAACCGGAGCCGTCGTCAAATCGAGGTCATTGGGCGCATCACCCATGAGTTTCGAGAAGCCACTTTAGGGGTGCTGCGGGTGGCTTTTCTCTCCGCGTTTATGCTCGAAATGCTGGCCACCTTGAGTGTAGCCATCGTGGCGGTGGAGATTGGACTGCGCCTGATCAGCGGTCGGATGAGCTTTGAAGGGGCCCTTTTTGTGCTCATTGTTGCACCGGAGTTTTATGCCCCACTGCGCCTTTTGGGGGCAAAATTCCACGCAGGTACCGAAGGCGCAGCAGCCGCAGAACGCATCTTTGAAATCCTTGATACACCCCTGCCTCAAAGGTCGGTGGGCAAGTCCTCGATCCCTGCTGATCGCACCCTCCGTTTAGAAGCAGTGAGTTTCCATTATCCTCAATCATCCCATGCAACCTTAACCGGGATCGATCTGATCATCCGTCAAGGGGAGCGGGTCGCCCTTGTGGGTGAAAGCGGCGGCGGCAAAAGCACCCTCGCAGCTCTGCTGCTCCGCTTCATCACCCCTACTCAGGGGCAGATCACCCTTGGGGGTATATCTCTCCAAGAGATCGCCCTTGATCAATGGCGCGCTCAGATCGGGTGGGTCTCGCAGCATCCCTACCTGTTTCATGCCACGGTGCGCGAAAACCTCCTCATTGGCCGCCCTGACGCTTCTGAATCCGCCCTTCAGGAGGCAGTTCGGGCGGCGGGGGCTGAGTCCTTTATTGCCCAACTTCCCCAAGGGCTGGATACTCCCTGTGGTGAACGTGGACTGCGTCTTAGCGGCGGGCAGGTGCAGCGGATTGCGGCCGCCCGCGCTTTTTTACGAGATGCGCCATTTTTGATCCTTGATGAAGTCACCGCAAATCTTGACCCCCTCAATGAGCATCTTATCGAGGAGACACTGCGCCGTCTGCTCAGGGGTCGTACCACGTTGATCATTGCCCACCGCCTCAACACCCTCGTGGACGTGGATCGAATTTGCGTCCTTGGCGGCGGGCGGATCGTGGAGCAGGGATCGCACCGGGAGTTAATCGCCCTGAATGGCGAATATCGAAGGTTATGGGATGCGTATCATATCTGAAGACCAACGCCCACCATCGCTGCCTTGGGGCAGATCAACCATCATGCGCTTACTCGTCCTGATGCGTCCGTTCTGGCGGGGTATGATCTTAGCCATCGTGTTGGGTGCACTTACCATCCTGAGCAGCATCGGGCTGATGGCCACATCGGCATGGTTGATCAGCAAATCAGCCCTGCGCCCCTCCATTGCCGATCTAGGATTATCGGTTGTGCTGGTCAGATTTTGGGGAATCAGTCGAGGGGTTTTCCGTTATCTGGAGCGGTTGGTTGCCCATGACACCACCTTCAGGATTCTGGCACGGCTGAGGGTGATCTTCTACAGCGCCCTTGAGCCCCTTGCTCCGGCGCGCCTCTCCGAACATCACAGCGGCGATCTGCTAGCGGGGGTGATCGCTGATGTGGACACCCTTCAAGACGTCTATTTGCGGGTGATCGCACCTCCGGCGGCGGCCCTTGTGGTGGGATGGATCACGGTCATCCTATACGCCGCCTTTGATCCCTTTTTAGGGCTGATTGTCCTCTCCGGGTTGATCTTGATCGGGGTAGGGCTGCCTTTGATCACCTACTCAATGGGGCTGAGACCGGGGAAAGCTCGAATCGAAGTCCGCGCTCAGCTTCAAGCGACGTTGGTGGATGGGATTCAGGGTATGGCCGAAAGCCATTTGTATGGCTTTACCCACCTTCAGGATCAAAAACTGGATACCTACAGCCAGTCACTCGCCCGCAGTGAGAGGGCGATGGGGCGCATTGATGGACTTCAGTCCGCGCTTACGGTGCTGATCGTCAATGGCACTGCCCTTGCGGTGTTGGCCGCAGCCATCAACCGGGTAGAAGGCATCACCCTCGCAGCCCTGACCCTCGCCTGCACGGCCGCTTTTGAAGCGGTGACCCCATTAGGAGCAGCGGCGGCCCACCTCGGCGGGGCCCTTGATGCTGCTCGGCATCTTTTCACGACCGTTGAGGCTGCACCCGCCGTGATTGAGTCCCCCACACCTGTGCCACTACCTCAAGATCATTCGGTGCGTTTTGAGCGGGTCACCTTTGCTTACCGTCCCACTGAAGCACCTGTATTGAAGAGATTTAACCTCGATGTTCCTGCCGGGGACAAAGTCGCCATTTTGGGTCAAAGCGGCGCAGGTAAGTCCACCCTCACGCACCTTCTAGCGCGCTTCTGGGAGGTCACCGAAGGGCAGATCAGCCTCGGTGGGATCGATATTCGTGCCCTCGGTCTTACAGACCTTCGGCAGCAGATCGGGGTGATGAGTCAGCAGGCGCACTTGTTTAACACCTCCCTTTACGAAAACATCCGCATCGGGCTTGAAGGCGCTGCGGATGATCAGGTGTCCCAAGCGGCCGATCAGGCCGGACTGCATGACTTGATCAGACACCTGCCTGAGGGCGGAGACACTTTGGTGGGGGAAAGAGGCGCACGGCTCAGCGGGGGGGAACGACAGCGGGTAGCATTGGCCCGTGTACTGCTCAAAAACGCCCCGATTTGGGTGCTGGATGAACCTACAGCCCACCTTGATGCTCAGACCGAACGGTCCTTGTTTGAGACTATCCTGCAAAAGTTATCAGGACGCACCTTGATCCTCCTTACCCACCGCCGAATCATGTTGGATCGGATGGATCGGGTGTATTGGCTTCAGGAAGGCCAGCTTCAAGCTTTTGAAGGGTGAGTGATGTACTCGGCCAGTATATTCACCACCAACAGAAGGATCGTGATCGCTATGCCCGGACTGAGAGCCACATGTGGTGCGATTCGGTAAACTTGGCGCGCTTCTGCCAACATCGCACCCCACTCTGGGATGGCCGGATCGCCCCCAAAACCGAGGAAGTGCAGCACGGATGCTGAGAGGATCGTCCACGAGAGGCTCACCACACTGATCCCGATCAGGGTGCGTGCCAGATTGGGCAGCACATGACGGATGAGGATTCCGCGCTCGGTGACCCCAATACCCCGGGCGGCTTCCACAAAGGGAAAAGATCGGGCGCTGCGCCCAGCGGCACGAGAGATCTGCGCTGCCATCGGGAACTGCGCGATCCCTGCTGCGAATGCGACCTGACCTGCGCCGCTGCCTACAAGGGTGAGGATCACCAGCGCCAGCAGTAAACCCGGCACAGCAAGAAAGGCATTGAGACCTTTAACCACCAGCCAATCCCACCAGCCTCCATACCAGCCCGCGCTCACTCCGATCAAAATTCCGGGGAGGATCGCCGCGAACAGGGCCAAGACCCCAATGATCAGAGTACGCGCCCCCCCATGAAGGACGCGGCTGAGTATATCCCGCCCGATCCAATCCACACCAAGAAGGTGATCGGCTGAGGGTGGGGCAAGGGCTTCACCCACTTCTTGTAAGGGATTATAGGGGGCGGCCCACGGCGCGATCAGGCACAGGATCAGAAAGGCGACGCACCCGATCAGTACCCTTCGACGGTTCACAAGCTGCTCATCCTAAGGCGGGGATCGAGCAGCCCGGCGGTCACTTCAGCAATGGTGATGCTGATGCAGTAAATGAGGGCACTCAGGATGACTACGCCTTGCACCACCGGGAAATCCTGATCATGGATCGCGCTCAAAAGCACAGTGCCAATCCCCGGCCGAACAAAGATCATCTCAGTCACCACTGTTCCACTAAGCAAAAAACCGATTTGAAGCATGATAAAGGTGATGATTGTGCCCGCGCCTGCTCGAAGCAAATGGACATAGGTGATCCGCTTTTGGGAAAGTCCTTTGGCGCGTGCAGTTCGGGCAAAATCCGAATCTTTGAGTTCGTTCAGGACTGTACCCACCAACCGTGCCATACCCCCGGAAACGGTAAAACCTAAAACCAGCCACGGTAGGATGAGTGGGCGTATTCCAGCACCGGCACCAATGGAGGGCAGCCACTTTAAACCGACACTAAAAAGCAGAATCGCCAGCGTACTTGTCCAGTAGATGGGTGAGGAAACCGATGCGAAGGCAATTAACCATGCGCTCACCCGGCTCAATCGGGAACGACCAAGGGCCGCTGTGACCCCCATGCTGGCCCCCATCACCATACCCACCACCATTGCTCCCCCTGCAAGGACGAGGCTTGATCCAAAGGGTTCAAGGATCATCTCTTTTACTTTGCGTCCACTGACCAGCGAATAGCCCAAATCACCCTGAAGCAGGTTAGTGATGAGGCTTACATACTGATTCAAGAGGGGTGCATCCAAGCCCAACAGGGCACGTCTAGACTCAATTTGGGTTTGGCTTGCCCCAGAGAGACTGAGCCGCGCTGTAAAGGCATCGCCGGGTAATAAGCGCAGCAAAATGAACGCCAGCGTCACGGCAAGCCAGATGGTGATCAGGGCATTAAGCATTCGGCGTGTTGCAAGCGCTAACACAGGGAGGCTGTTTCCCTAAATAATCAACACCTTCGGTTATACTGAATATGACGCATTCGATGCAACAATGTGGGGAGATAGACGTGCTTTTCATTCACACAAACAGACGAGATGTTATTCTTTTACTGACAGCGGTGCTTGTACTGGCGCTTTTGAGTGTGGGAATCGCCAGCGCCCAAGCACGAGATAGTGCGGTGGTGCGGGTTTATGACCTGAGCAGCCCCAACCAATCAACCGTTTTCCTCGCCACTTTTGGGCCCGCTAACCCGACTCCATTGGCGCGCACCGACAGTGATATTTCCGCTTATACCCACTTTTCACCAGATGGAAGTTGGATCGCCGAGACTTATTATGAAGCCGATGGGTCTCAGGGTTTACGGTATGGTAAAGTAGGCGGACCCCTTAATCAGGTGGATGCACCCGAAAATGCCACAATCCTGTTCCCTGAATTCAGCCTTGATAATCGCCTTCTTGCTTATTCGATTGCCGATTGGGTAAATGTGACATGGCAGCTTTATCTGGTTGAGTTAAGCAGCGGCAGCGCGGTGATCTTTGAAGGATCGATGAACAGCGGCGATCAACTGGTGGGCGGTGTTTCACCGCTGGCATGGAGCGCCGATGGCAGCAAACTCTATGTCGCCGGGGTGGGCTTGGATGGATTAGCCACCGTAGCCTTTGAGGTTGATCTCTCCGGGGTCAAGTTTGACGGCTCCACTGCGGGCGGGCTTCCACCTCAGCGCGCTTTGATCGAACCGGGCAAGATCGGGTTCCCCTTTTATTTTGTATTTTCTCCGGATCGGCATTACATGGCTTTCACCTACGCCGATTCGGCCCGTCAAGTGGAAGGCTATGCGGGCAGAGGTGATCCGATCAACACCCTTGGGGTGGTTGACCTTCAAACAGGGGAATCCCGGGTGGTGGTAGAAGCGCCCGCCAACCATACCATTGATCATGTGGCGTGGTCTGCGGATAATGCGGCCCTGATCTACACCACCAGCCGGTGGGAGCCACAGCTTAACGCGCCCGCAATCGCCACTGATCCTAAACTATATGCATTTGTAGTCGCCACTGGAGGCAGTGTGGAGCCGCTCACCATCACGGACAGTCCAGCGGAGGTCATCACCATGATCCTGCCCTGTGCCAGCACCATCTACTTTGCGGTTGAACAGCCTTCACAGAATGATGCACCCCGTGTTGGCACCCTCTACAGCGCACCCTTGAGTGATCCCCGCACAAAAACGGCACTTCTCACAGGGGCTTATGCTTTCTCCGGGGTAGGCTGTGGTGTTCAATAGCTGCTGAAGGATAGTGGGTAAAAAAGGCACAAACATGTGGGCGGCCTCATGGGGTCGCCCCGCACCGATACAGGGAGGACTGTGTGTGTTTCCGTACTGAAGCCCTTTGGGGTTGGCTCATGTCCCTTCAAACTGCGTTTTAGGCGCTCATCTTCAACGGCGGAAAGCGGCGGGTTGCTATCAGTTCACTTCATTGGTACAGTTGTGAAGCGAAGGACGAGGGAAACCCATGCGTGTTGAAGCCGCCTCACGACGCCAGCGAACCATCCAGATTGTGTTGGTGATCATTTGTCTGGCAACGCTGCCCTGTTACTGCGTGGGCTTTGGTCTGTTGGCGCTTGCCCCCCATAATGGGCGCAGCACCCCAACGCCCCAGACTCTGCCTCAAAGCGGCGCGACCAACACACTAGCACTTCCTTCCCTTCGCCCCACCATTACCTTCATTATTGGCACCAACATTCCCGGGCCGCTCCAGCCGACCCCAACCCAAATCAATCTGCCCATCGGCACTATCGCGCCTATCCCCACGTGGACGCCAGTGTTTTTCCCCACATGGACACCGTTTGTATTCCCTACGTGGACTCCCTTCGTGTTTCCTACAAATACACC
>JACSRJ010000036.1 GCA_014879835.1 Anaerolinea sp. | reverse complement strand
CGGACGGCACAAGATTGCCTGTGTGGCGGCGACCCGCAAGTTGCTCACCATCATCTTTGCGGTGGCGACAGGAGATACACCCTACCGGGATTGACTCCCCACCTACGGTGATCCCTTTGGGGGAAGCGGCACGGCGCAGACGATGTTCGGCTTCACAGGTGAGATAACCGACCCCAATGGACTGCTCAATCTCCGGGCGCGGTATTACGTGCCAGGGCTGGGGGTGTTTCCCAGCCTAGATCCGGTGGAGGAGGGGAATCGGTATGGGTACGTCGGGGGGAATGTGGTCAATCGGGTCGATCCCAGCGGGATGATAGGAGAGAGACCGGAGCAGTGGAACAAGTGCCAACAGTTTGAAAACCCCTGTTATCAAATGTGTTCAGGGGTTCCCTTCATTCATGAATTCCCTGGGTTGTATGATGCGTGTGTAGCTGGTTGTTATCAAGAATTGGGATTGGAACCTCCTGTGATTCCGATGGGACCTATCCGCAAGGACAGCATTCAGTCCTGTGCGTTCAGTGGTGATCTTCACCGTAATGTACAGGCAATACTTCAAGAGATAACAAGTCTACTCCAGACAGGGAGAAATACGGTCTCTCACGTAAGGAGTCAAGGATGGATCGGAACCGCACAGTTAGCCCTCGGCTTGAGCATAGGATCTTCCCTGGTTACGTTATGGGAGACTCCAGAGTGGCCAGTGGTGAGAAATGCACCTTGCCGCATCTTTTTAGCTTCTGAAATCGGACTCGGAGGAGGATTAGATCCAGCCATTACAGGTGTAGGACGTGTCTGGTCAACCGCTGGACTGAATGAGTTTACGGGGCTCTCTGTCAATATTACTGGTGATCCAGTTTTGGCATCTCCCACACTCAATCTACCGCTCTTTCTATCGCAACATGGATTACCAACTTCGGTATCATTTGGCGTCGGTCTGAGCCTTGATGGCAAATGTAACACAACTGCATTCATTGCAGGTCCTGGTACCGCAGGCTCAACAATTGCAGGCACTGTTGGATATACCTTCGATCTGGGATCATGTTCCTTATCTCAGGGGTTAGAAAAACTCCTACACACTCTATATGATCCATTTGATCCTTACAATTGGTACCAAGCCTTATGGGAAGCGTTTTTCGGAAGAAGTTCATGGTCACCGTATAGATAGTGTCTCTTTTTTCATGCCATTCTCCTTGCTGTAGCAGGAGAATGGGCACTTTTCTTCGTTGCATGGGAGTATTTATCTAGCGCAGATACCGGAAAAGCCTAATCTACCGCAGTAATTTTGAATTGATGAATACCCTCTATTATCTATATGGTACTCAGTAATGGGAATATGCTCATGAAAAAGTATGTGTATCTTCGTGGTGGTGTTTGGTTCGATAAATTGAGTCTCACTTGGCCATTCGCTAGCCTTGAAGGAGATGCTGAATATCTAAAAATCTCAACTGTATTCTCCTCAGCTTATAGATTTCATTACAATCAAATTGTCAATATAAGTGCTATAATGATTATTCCAATAATTGCATGGGGGATAGTTATCGAGCATAACATCGAGAACTATCCGCACCGAATCATTTTTTGGTGCCTTTGTAATCCCCATCGATTACTGAGAAGACTAAGTAGTTTGAACCCTCAATATGCTACTGCGGTTAAGGAATGATTTCGAAATCTATCGGCGATAGTTCCAGTGCCTTGGTTGCTCTGATCCGTGATTAGGTCACTATGACCCCCACCTACGGTGATCCCTATGGGGGAAGCGGCACGACGCAGACGGGATTCGGCTTCACCGGGGAGGCAACCGACGCAAGCGGACTGGTGTACCTCCGGGCGCGGTACTATGTGCCGGGGTTGGGGGTGTTCCCCAGTTTGGATCCGGTGGAAGGTGTGTTCGATCTGCCACCATCCTTGAACCGGTATGGGTATGTGCAACAAAACCCCGTCAACTGGACTGACCCCAGTGGGCGATGTACAGACCCGATTACGTGCGCGATCTTGATCGGTCTTGGGTTGGCATTCCTTGCTGGTTGCGCTACTAACTCTGAGGACTGTAGCTCTGCCCCGGCTGTAGGATGGGAGGAGTCCATTGTTTTACTGGGTGTAGGTGATGCCCAAGGATATGAGATAGGGATAGGCGCTTACGTTGATCTAGGGAGGAACTGTTTCCTGACCCATTCACATTGGGACTTTCAGCGGCAGAAGACAAAACCTGAAAAGTTGGCAATAGTTCCTGCAATTGGGTCACGCATGGACTTTTCATGGACTCAGGTGAGCTATGAGTTCAAAGCAGTTGAATATGGACAATGCTTAATCTGCCTTGATGGGAACGCCAATCGGGGAATCACTGTGCCACCACTGAAGCCGTTAGCCATAAGCATCACTCCTAAAGATGTATTGGCGAATTGTGCTAACGGCTACAATGCTTACACCATCCATCAAACAATCGAGAATGGACGGTTTATCCCGCAATTGGTCAAAGTAGAGATCACAAACACAATTCGGGATTTCAGAGGGTTTGTTCTCATTGATGATGGATTTGAGTTTAGATCACCCTTTGTTTTTGCGGAAGGCGATTCTGGTTCGCCGATCATTGCCAATGGACAGATTGTTGGTATCTATGCGGGCGGAGGTGGATCGGAGAATAATCGAGCTGCATGGGTAAGTATATCGGAACTGGGCTTTCTTAAATAACCCCATGATATTGAACACGCATATGGTGACGTTTGGCTTACATATTCCTGAAGCAACTCACCGTTTCAGTGTGGATTGAATTGCCAAAGAGCGTTGGAGGAGGGTTTCCGCCCGAGGAAACCCTCCCATTCTCCAGCATCATGGAGAGGCCGGATTAAGGTGAGCCAATGAAGTTACGTATTCTAGCCGCTGGAATCCTATCACTGTTCTTGATTGCTGCTCTTGGTGGGTTGTTCTTTGATTCGAACAATGGCTCCCAATCCTTATCTCCATTGTCGATTGAGTTAACCCCTCTTGAATCCCGCAGAGTTCAGGGGGTTCCCTATGTCTTAGCTCACCCAATGCCAAATTCAACATTAAAATTGGAAGACTACAATCGAGGTATGCAACGCCCCGGCGTAAATCTCCCGATGAAAGACACCTACAATATTTGTATTCTTTCTGAACCGCTGGCTGGGCGAAACAAAGCCTGCAATCTTCCGGGTGGTCGTGAAACCCCTTGCCCGACATTCCCACCTCCTGCACGGGATGACTTTTTTCGGGATGTGGAAATCGTGCTTGATGGCAAGCAAATAAATGGTGGACGCATCGGCGAAAACAATACCCTAGAGATTCCTGACTCCATTCTTGTTGGTGGGTATTACTTATGCTACCGGATGCCTCTCAGCATTGGAACCCATCGGTTGCGATACACCTTCCATTGGCAACCCGGAAACATTGCAGACACGGCCGAATGGGAATTCACCTTGGTAGATTGAATTTGAAATCCACATCATGGCTTTCAAAAGGGCTGTTTCACAGGAGGCAATACCCCGATTCGCGGCACGGCGCTTAGGCAATCAGTAATTGGTTAGATCATTTCAAGGGCTGGAGGGGAAACTCCAGCCTGACCCCCCACCTACGGTGATCTCTTTGGGGGAAGTGGCACGGCGCAGACGGGATTCGGCTTCACCGGGGAGGTGACCGACACGAGTGGGTTGGTGTACCTCCGGGCGCGGTACTATGTGCCAGCGTTGGGCGTGTTTCCGAGTTTGGATCCGGTGGAGGAGGGCAATCGGTACGGGTATGTGGGCGGGGATGTGGTGAACACTGTCGATCCCAGTGGGGAGTGTCCCGAAAACCCAGCCGCCTTGGACATTCTCGGTTGGCGCTGTCGCTATCTCGCTGAAAATCTGGCTGCCCGACTGGGTAAGGCACCCGGCACGCCCGAATATCAGAAAATCATGTCCCTGCCCTATGGCGATCTGGAAGCGATTACTGCGATTTCCACCCTCAACGATGCGGCGATCATTCCCATGCTGATTAGCCAAGATCCGCTAACCACTGTAGAGGCACTAAATCAGTGGATATGCCAGCGAGGTGGGTTGCTGGCGGCCTTAACGTTTGTGGCTAAAGGTGTGGTAGAACGTCTGCCAGTTATTGGGTGGGTTTTCCCTCCCCTCCGCGCCTCTCGATGGTTGAGTCAGATGCTTGCCGCTGCGAAAGGTCTGCTCACGGCAACGGAGCTTGTTCGGAGTGCGGTTGAGACTGAAGAGGGTATCAGTAATACTCAGCGCACGTCATACCGCGGGCTGGATGGAAAAAAGAACAAGCCTGTTTTCAGCCCGAGCCAGTTCAGATTTGACGAGGATGGTTTATCCACCTTTGAGCTCTCATATCTTCCAGGAATCAAGGAATTCGCTTTGCCGTTCACCTTCTTAGTAGCGCTGCCGATAATTCCTGGTTCCTCTGGCTTGGTGGGTAACTACCCCGGCTGTATGTCGACTTACACGCCGCAATATGGTCAGGGGCACTGGTCGATCAATTGCGCTGGACAGCCCGATCCTAGGGTATATATCTCCGAACTTGCGAAGAATAACCCACTGCCAGTAATCCTCAACCCTCACTACACGCAACGAAATTGAGTATTGGTGGGGGCTGCTTAAACAGCCCTCACCACAAGGAGTCTGCTGGTGATCGATTTAGATGAATTGAAGTCCAATGTCAGGAGCGATGATTTCGATATCAGAGCAAGAGCTGTAGCCGTGTTAAGTACTGTCCAAAGTGATCCTGCTTTTGAAATCCTGATTGAGGTCGCAAAAAACCCACGCGAAGAGTCTGAAATTCGCCTTGCCGCATTATCAGCATTAAGCAATGCCGGAAACGCCGGATGGATCATTGATCAGATGTTGAGCTTCCTCCAAGATAATCGTACTAATCATGAGGAGTATGCCATATACCCCTATGTTATTGATGTGATTGGCAAGACAAAAATAACCGCTGTCTTGGATCTGTTGCTCAGTCTATTAGGGCATGAAGAAGTTGATGTCTGCAAGGCTGCCGCAGCAGCGCTCGTTCAAATTGGGGAGAGTGCTGTCCCTGCCCTTTTGGACATGCTGTC
>JACSRJ010000144.1 GCA_014879835.1 Anaerolinea sp. | reverse complement strand
TCTCCAGCTTGGAGACGGGCACCGTGCAGCGGTCGCAAAGGGGGGATGAGGTCAATCATCGAAAGGTGACTTCTCAAATGGCTTCTTAGGCACACTGGAAGCCCTCACCGCCTTCACCCCCGCCCTGCATGTGGGCCCGTGGGTGAGGGTTTTTGTAGGCCGGTTTGTACCCATTTCTATAAAGTTCTTATGCGACTTCTAAGAAACGGATGAATAATTAAGAGAACCAATGAGGAGTCTGATCTTATGGATATGTATCATGAGTTGATTCTGGATCACTATCGTGATCCTCGAAACTGGGCGATCCTTGATCCTGCTGACATTGATCACGAGGAGAAGAATCCCCTATGTGGGGATCGTCTGCGCCTGACCCTGCGCGTTCGAGATGGGATCATCACCGAAGTGGGCTGGTCAGGTGAAGGCTGCGCGATCAGTCAGGCCTCGGCCTCCATGCTGGGCGAAACGCTGGTGGGCAAGAGCCTTGAAGAAGCCCGCGCTATCACCAAAGAAGACATTCTAGAGATGTTGGGCATCAGTCTGGGACCGGTGCGCCTGAAGTGCGCGCTGCTCTCCCTCAAGACTCTCAAAATCGGCGTTTACGGGCTGAGCGGCTGGCACACGGACGAGGAATAGCGCCCTTTCATCCATAACTGAAAGGACTATTAAGCATGACCTCAAGTATGCGCATCGGGGTGATCTCGGATACCCACATGCCCCGCCGCTGGAAGCGCCTGCCGGAAGTGATTTTCACTCTGTTTGAAGGGGTCGATCTGGTCGTTCACGCGGGTGATGTGGGTGAGTTGTGGGTGCTGGACGAACTGAGCCGGATTGCCCCGGTGGTGGCAGTGCATGGCAACGATGAAACCCAAGCGGCCCAAAAGGCGCTGCCCTTCCTTCAAACGGTGGTCATCGCCGGACGACGGATCGTGATCACCCATGGCAACCTGCTCAATTGGGAACTGGAGATGGCGCGGCGGCGTGAGGATAATTGGGCGACCAAACTCAATGATGTGGTTGAGGCTGCCACCCCACACGGTGCGGAGATCGCCATCTTTGGGCACCTGCATATCCCCCTGTGGGCAAATTACCGGGGGTTGTGGATCCTCAATCCCGGCGCGATTGCCTCTGGCGGCTATTTTCATCGGCAGGCACTCCAAACGGTGGCCCTGCTCACCCTGACGCCGGGGCAGGAGCCACAAGCGCAGCACTTCAACCTTGCCGCACCCGATCAGCCCTTCCAACCCCGATCCGACTGGGAAGCGGGCTTTGATTCCTTCTGGAATGAGTGCTGCACGCCCATCTTCACCCCGGAGGTGATGGCTCAGATTCCGTGGATGCGTGAGACTCTGCTGCCCCTCATTTTAGATACCCCAGTGGAAGATGTGGTTTTGAACATCATGCACCAAGGATGGGCCGGAGAGCGCCCGCTGATCGATGTGTCTGATGTGGTTCAAGCGCTGCGCCAGTACCCAGATACACCCCCTGCGGTCTTTGAAGTCCTGCGCAGTTCAGGGGTTTTTGGCAGGTACGTCTAGCTGAACCTGTGATTCTGCCGTTGATTTGTGCGCCAAACCCGATTATACTGAAGGTTGATGGGGCTGTGGCGAAATGGCAGACGCGCGGGACTTAAAATCCCTTGCCGAAAGGCGTGTGGGTTCGACTCCCACCAGCCCTACCAACGCAAAACCCCACTGCTGATGCAGTGGGGTTTCTGATTCAAGGCGGGCGTTATGCCCTTACCCGCATTTCATAGGAGGGACGGGAGATAATTGGGTGGTGAATCTCCCCCTGTTCCCTCGCTGGCGCATTGGAGGGATCTTTTGACGTGCGCATCGCAGGCAGGATCAGGTCGCCCATCGTCACATAACATACGTCCACACCGACCCGCCCCTGAAACAGAAGATGTCTGCTATGAAGGGGGATGCACATGGCACAGGCTCAACTGTCGTATATCAGCATCCTGCCCCTTGCTCAAGCTTACCAGTGTATCCTCGCTGCGCAGTCTGAAAAAAGGCGCAGTGCCAACCGACAGCGTACTCACTTCTAGAGACCACATCAGTTCACCTTTGGCGGAGAATCTGACAGGTTGATGCTGATTGCCGAGATACAGGCTGCCCTGCGAATCCACCCCCAACAAACGTACATCACGGAACCCGCTCGGCGATGTCCCCGGAAGGGTGGAAAAAGGAACTGCTTGGTATGACCACTGATGTGATTCGGTGTCGAAGCGAAACACATTCACCTGTGAGCGCCAGATTTCCCATGTAGGCAGGGAAGAATCGATGGGTACAAGCTGTACGTTGGGCTGAAGCCGCAGATCGTCGGGGTGGAAGGGGACGATGTAAATATCCTCGTCCGCTCCGGCGACCAGATCAAACCACGGACTTCGCACATCATGCGCCAGAAAATCACCGATAGCAGTGATGGTATTTGTCTCAAGATCATAGATGCGCAATCCCGTCGGTGGTGGCAGCGCACCGCGACGGCGCTGTGGGGGTTGGAGTGCAGTACAGTACAGAACCCGCTGACTGTGTCCGAAACGAGAAATCCCCAATGGTGATGTATATCGCGCCCAGTTTTGCCCATCACGACAGCTTCGCCCATCAGCATCGAGCAGTTCCGCATCGACTGCCCCAAGCCGATAACGATACAGACCTGAACCACTGCCCTTCCCGCTTTCGCCCACAAACAAAACGAAGTCCAGAGCGAATGGTTCAAAATCGATCTGGAGTGCGTTACGGTTGAAGATTTGTGTGTGGAGTATCGCAGGCAAGGCATACTCGGCATAAGGTGCGCCTTCTGGTGTGAGGATTTTTAGCGACCATGTTTCACTGGACTTCAGGGTGAAAATATAACCATCCTCGTTGAGGCGTGTATGCACACCGACTGTCACAGGGGGCGTGCAGGTTGCGGTGGCGGATGCCTGCGCCTGCGCATCCTCGTGTTGTTGGGTAACCACGAACAGAAGCACACCCAAGATCACTATCAATACCCACTTTGGCATGATTCATTCCTAATCATTGGGGAAAGTCATTCGGGCCGGACTGCCAGCTATTGACCACAGGATCATCAATGCTGCCGATGTCAATCGCGGTAATTGGGATCTCCGAGGATGCAATGAGCGTAGAGAGGGTCATGTACTCGAAGTTATTGGAATCACCTGCTCTTATCCCCACAATAGGTTCGCCAGTGATAATATCGTACCCTACCACAAAAGCTGCGTTGGTGTAGTCGTCGTAGCGCACGTTGTCCGGGGGAGTGGTCATCAGAAACAATACGTCGCCGGTTCGCACTGTAGAATAGTCGAAGCTGCCCGTATCGGTTATCCCCATTGGATTATTACTGAGCAGCAAGCTGCGGTCTCCGACATGCAGACTTCCAGACTCGTACAATTCTCCAAGTGCCGCGGCATTGGTATCCGCATCAGCAGGGAAATCGAACCTGCCTTGCTGAGTAGCCCAATCCTCAATTGCACCACGGAAACGCGGAAACCCTGCATAAGCCAGAATATTATCAAGTAACCCTACCCCATAACCAATACCCGCATTATCTGCACCGGTCAGGTTAAGTCGGTTGGTATAGTCGTTTTCGACACGCCAAGTGATCCCCCGTTCGAAATCGGTAGCGCTTCGATCATCTTGGGGGAAAGCTGTCATATTATCCTGACCGAAGGGAGAAGTCTCAATGGGAAATTCACGACTGGTGCGCCCTAGCGCGCCCAGCCAAATGTCATCAATATCCACAACACCGTTTCCATCGAGATCAAAGGATTCGTAAGAGCCATCGTGGCGCTGATAGGCTGCATCAGCCTCGTTCAACTTGTCAATGATCATCTGAACTTCAGTATCCGATAAGGCGCCGATTGCCTGATCCACAATTCGTTCGCGCCCCGGTGTCATGAAGTTGTCGTTCTGTCCGTCCCAACCCGCAAGCATTTCTGATAGTCTTTGACGTAAAGCATCACCGCCATCTTGTTGTGGTGATTGGCGTGGGGTATCGGATACCAAATGCTTCGCGCTGGGTGAGCTACCGCTGAATTTTCCGCCAGCACCCGTTGTAACCTTCTCATATGGCGGATTTGCGTCTCCCATAAACAGCCGCGCCGCTTCCTCCTCCGCCTCGCGCAGGATGTGGTGAATCTTCCCCGTCCCCTCGCCTGCGAATTGCAGGGCGTCCTCCAACTTACGCATCGCGGGCAGGATCAGATCGCCCATTTCAGTATAAAACGCCGCTGCACCCACACCCCGCCATGCGCCACCCTGAAGCTGATCCACCAGCCCTTCGACCTGAACCGTGAGCGCGACGGTCATATCGGCGTGGCGCATAAACACCTTTAGTGCTTCCTGAAGGCAATCATAGTTTGCTTGAATACGCTTTGCAACCATCTGCATTCCTCTTTTATGAAATTCTCACCCCTCAAAGAGGAAGCATACCCAAAGGCGGCGCGCCGCTTGCGGGGCGCGCCGCCTTGATCAGTTGGCAGATTGTCCAAAAGCGACTCTGGCTTCAGCTCTGTTTAGAATCCCGTTTGGAATAATGCACCGCGCTCTGCTCCCGGATGCGGGCGGCGGCCTGCTCCGCGGTGATGTCTCGCTGGGGCGTGCCCAACATCTCGTACCCCACCAGAAACTTGCGCACCGAGGCCGAACGCAGCAGGGGCGGGTAAAAGTGCGCATGGAAGTGCCAGTGTGCCCAGTCCCCTTCGAGGGTGGGGCGCTGATGCAGCCCCATCGAATAGGGGAAAGAGGTCTCAAAGATGTTGTCGTAACGCACCGTAAGGTGATGAAGGGCATCGGCAAGGGCATCCCGCTCGGCGCTCTCAAGGTCACAGACGGCGCTCACATGGCGTTTGCTGATCAACAGGGTCTCAAAGGGCCACACCGCCCAGAAGGGCACCACCACCACAAAAGCTTCATTCTCGTAGATCAGCCGCTCCTGCGCTTTGATCTCCACCGCCGCGTAGTCCTCCAGCAGGGAGCGCCCATGCTCCGCGAAATAATCACGTTGGGCGGCATCTTCTAGAACCGCCTGCTGGGGCAGCCGTTCGCTGGCCCAGATCTGCCCGTGAGGGTGGGGGTTAGAAGCACCCATCATCTCCCCCCGGTTCTCAAAAATCTGGACGTAGCCCACATAGGGCACACTGCCCAGATCAAGGTACTGCTCCGCCCATGTATCCACCACTGTGCGAATATCGGCGGATTCCATCTGGGCCAAAGTCAGATCATGGTGGGGCGAGAAACACACCACTCGGGCGATGCCCCGTTCCCCTTGGGCCCGCAGCAGGGGATGTGGGTTGTATTCCTCAGCGGGGGTATCCCGAAGCAGGGCGGGGAAATCATTGTCAAATACAAAGGTGCCCGGATACTGGGGATTATGTTCTCCATTGGCGCGTACATTACCGGGGCACAGGTAACACTTGGGATCATACTTCGGGCGGGTCTCTGCTGGGGGCTTCTCAACCTGCCCCTGCCATGGGCGTTTGGTTCGATGGGGCGAGACCAGCACCCATTCGCGGGTGAGCGGATTGTAACGTCGATGGGGATGATCACTGAGGATGAGAGTCATAAAAGAACCCCCTTTGGAGGTAAATCTATTCTAGCGGCTCATGGACGGTCTCGGCGTGGGTGGTGCTGCCTTCAGCCGCAGCCGGTTCGGGGTGGGCTTTGGGGGCGGCATCCTGAAAAGTGATCACCCGATAGCTTTCGGCATAGTCCATTTCGCGCCCCTTGCCGGTCTCCGCTGCCCACTGCTTAACCTGCTCTTCGGGGTCCCACTCCCCCATCTGGCTTTTGTGCTGGCGCAGCGCTTCCACCTTGAGGTGGATGGTGTCGCTGATATTGACCCACGTATCACCACCCTCCCATGTGTTGATGTACACCTTGTAAACCTTGTGCGCGGTCAGGCCCTCCTCCGCCAATTCTTCAAAAAGGTTGGGCTGTCCGGCAGCGGGGAAGATCGCGTCCACTGCGGCCAGCGCTGCGGCCCGGTGATCGGGGTGATTGATATAACCGTTGCCCGCCCACAGCACTTGTGGGTCACCACAGATGACGGTATCAGGTTTAAAGCGCCGAATCTCGCGCACCAAGCGTTTGCGAAGGTTCATGGTCGCTTCGAGCATCCCATCCGGCTCCCGAAGGTACACCACATCATGCACCCCGACTAATCGGGCCGCCGCCGTCTGCTCCGCCTCACGGATCTGGGTCGCTTCGGCTTTGGTCATGCCGGGGGTGGCAATGCCCACATCACCACTGGTACACAACACATAACAAACCTGAGCGCCCTCTTTCACCCAGCGGGCAATGGTGCCCGCACATGAAAACTCAATATCATCAGGATGGGCCACAATGACCATGGCCCGCTTTGGGGTATAAGTGCTCACGAGACCGAAGTTCCTTTCCGCTCTGAAGGTTGAACGTGTCTGTCCACGCCCGATCAGACCTTGATGATGAAGACCAAGGTGCTGCCTGATTCAGGGCTGGATTCGATGTCGAGTTTGCTGTTCATCAATGCCAGAAGCCCCATCACCACGGGGAGACTCAAACCATACCCCTTTTGTGAGGTCACCAGTTCGTGATCGGCCCGGTAGAAAGGTTCACCCAGACGGGACTGTTCTTCAGGTTTCATCCCGATCCCGCTGTCTTTGACAGTCACTTTTAGTTCACCCTCGCCGGGTTCAAACTTCACCGCAACCTGCCCCCCTTTGGGGGTGTACATGCAGGCGTTGCGCACTAAATGTGAGGTGATCTTGGCGATCTGTCCGGCCTCAACATTCATTTCGGGCATGGTTTCGGGTGCCTCAAGGGTGAGGCTGTGGCCAAACTGCGCTGCCAGCGGTTCTGCGTGTTTCTTGACTTCATTGACAATGTTTTGAGTTGGGGTCACTTTGGGGTTGAGCTTCAAGCGCCCGGTCTGAAGTTTGTTGAAGTCGCTGATGTTGCTCACCAGCCCCTCAAGGGCGATCACGTTGGCCCGAATGGTCTCAATGAACTGCTGCTGCATAGCATTGAGCGGCCCCACCATGCCCGGTTTGGCCAGCATGTCGGCATAACCGCGAATGCTGGTCATGGGCTTCCGAATCTCATGTACCATCACCGAGTTCATCTTGGCGCTTTCGTCCTTAAGGGCCTCGACCGCGGCGTTTGCTTGCGTTAGGGTCTCTGAGGCCTGCTGCAAAAGCCCGGTGATTGTCTCCAAAGTTGCAGCCGTGGTATCGTCATTGGTTTGGGCGCGCAGCGCTGCTACGAGGGTACGAGCTTGCTCCAATGGGCTTACAGGTGTGTTGTCCATCACTAAAAATTCCCCTTGTATGCGGTTATCCTGTGGCGCGGGGCACTGCGCCAAACCCAAAATCAATCATAGCGCCGATTTTAACTTTCACAACTGAGGTCGGGTCGAAGCGCCAATATTGGGTAAAAAGAGGCGAAAAATCAGGGTTTGCAGCGAAGTTTATACAGCCCCAACTGCCCCCCCAGCACAGTTGATACTTCCACCCCCATTTCGCGGGACGTGACGATCCACCGATCCGCTTTATTCCTGAAGGCGGCAAAGTAGGTAGGCACGGTCTGAGCACACACGGCCCGTGCCATCGCTTCGGGGGTGGGCTGAAAGATCACCTTGACCATCGGCGTCGGGCCTAAATACCAGAGCAGTTCCCAACCAAGATCGTGCTCCCAAATGAAGGTATCTGGGGGTAACATGCCGATGGCTTCTGCCAAAGAGGTGATCCCCTGATGTTTGCCCAGATCACCGCCGATGGGGGCTTGCCCGCGCAGGGTTTGAAGAACAGTTGGTGCGCCCAAGACAACACAAAGGCTCAAGCTGATCCACACCCCCTTGGTCTCAACCTGAGGACGGATGATACGCCGCCATCCACCCCAGACGATCTCTAAACCACGCACAATGAGAAGGCACATCAATGGGATCAGGGGGTACAAATAGCGGTCATAAACCGGGTAAGCCACCAACCAGTACAAACCAAGCGTCCCGATCAGCCCCAAGAGCGCGATTCCCTCCCGGTAGTGACGACGAGGGGTGATGACCGCTGCCCCTAAGGGCACGATCACAAAAATCATCAGCGGCGCGAAGTTCACCGCCCAGCGCCCATACTCAACCCACAAGTGCAGCCGGGGCATGACCTCATCTGCACGGATCAACCTGAGGGCACCGGGGTTGGTCACCCCTAAGGTCCAAAAATCAACGGGCGCGGCCCGGGCCACACTCCACAGCGCTAAGAGGATCACCCCGATCACCAAGGGGATCAGGTAGCGGCGAATGTGTTTTGCCCATCCCGGGCCCCATAAGAGGCTGTACCCCGACAGCCCAAGCAGGAGATAAATGGGGACAAACTGCACCGCACTCTGTTTGGTGAAAAGCGCGCAGGCGCTGAAGAATCCGGCCCAACCCAGCTGGCCCCGCGCTGCGCTGAGGGTGATCAATCCCATCCACAAGCCCAATAAGGGATCGTGAAAGAGAGTCGCAGCAAAAGCCAGATCAAAAGGGGAGCAGGCAAGCAGGAGCAGCGTTCCGAGGGCTGTTCGCCGACTCCACAGGCGTTCACACACCCCATACCACACAGCCAAGTCCAGAATGCTGATCAAGACGGTGGGGAACCGCGCCCCAAACTCGGACTCACCCCACAGCCCCATGCCCGCAGCGCTGATCGCCAAGCCTAAAGGGGGTTTGTCTAGAGGCACATCGGCAAGAAGTAGATCAGCGTGGCTGATCATGCGGCGAGCATAAGCACCATACAGGGCTTCATCGGGATGAAAACGCACATCCAGCCCAAGCATCACAATGCGAAAAGCCGCCCCAAAGATCAGGACGGCTGTAACGGGCCACAGTTTCGACCACAAACCACGAGTCATATCCGACGCCGCAGCGTCCTAATCGGTAAAACGATAACGCAGCAGAGTCCAAGCCGCGATGGGGCCATCAGTCCACTTGATCTTTTTGCCTTCGTTCCACTCGCGCCCGTTATAGGAGATCGGCACCTCATAAATGCGGAAACCACGCTTCAGGATTTTGGAAGTGATCTCCGGCTCAAAATCGAAGCGATGAGAACGCAGATTCATGCCTTGGACGACTTCAGCCCGCATGACTTTGTAGCAGGTTTCCATGTCGCTCAGGATGGTGTTATAGAGGATGTTGGTGATCAGGGTCAGCAGGCGGTTGGCGATCATGTTCCAAAAGAACATGGTTTTGCGAGGGCCACCTAAAAAGCGCGACCCATACACAACCTTAGCGCGACCTTCCTCAATGGGCTGAAGCAGTTTAGGATAATCGCGGGGGTCGTATTCCAGATCAGCGTCCTGAATAAGGAAAACATCCCCTGTGGCTTTGCTAAACCCTGTGCGTACCGCCGCACCCTTGCCCTGATTATGATCGTGATACACCACGCGCACCAAAGGATCACCCTCGTATTGTTTGAGTATCTCCCGGGTGCCATCCGCTGAGCCATCGTCAACGATGATGATTTCGTAGGCAAGTTCAGTAGCTTTCACTGCGCGCACAATATCCTCAATGGTGGCGCGCTCGTTGTAACATGGGATGATGACCGACAGCTTCAGATTCAATGACGATTCCCTCACCAGTAGTAAAACGGAGCGAAGTATAACGAAAGCCTTCGGGCTATCGCAAATGGCAGAGGGGAATCGTCAGGGCGATTGGATGAAGTTTGGCGTATCCCGAAGCGGACGAGGCTTGCTTCGCCCCTATGGCAGACCGTTTTTTGTAGGGGCAGTGCAAATGTTGTCCGTCTACCAGCGCCGAATCTTCGTGCAATTGCCCTCGCCGTGAGGTGTCCTTCATGCCTCGTCAGGAGCGGTTCCGTTTTTTGATCAGGCATTTTAGGATTTTCGGATCATCCGGGACACGGTTATCAATCACGATGTCCGCGTTTTCCTTCGGTGCGCACCGCTCGAAATAAAGCTTCTGTCCGGGGATATAACGAGACAAATAACGCTCTTGCAGTACCTCAAGGGTTCCAAATAAGGGTAAATCCCGCGTGGCTGCCCGTTCCAGCGCTGTTTCAAAGGGAATATCGACAAAAATGACCATATCCCAATAGTTCACCAACTCTGGGCGCTGCAAAAAAACGCCCTCAAAAACGAGGATTTCATGCGATAGGGCCGTCTGAACCTGAACCGAAGTCTCGCTGTCCGTGCGAAAATCAAACAACTTCACTTGGTACTGGCTCGATCTCCCAGTGCGGAGGGGATCAAGCAGGAGTTTCTGCAAAGCCTCATAATTAAACGAGTCTTCATAATAACCCTCTGGGGAGAGGCTGCCCCGTCGTGCCCGGATTTCCTTGGGGTTGTGAAACCCATCAAGGGAAGCGCGGATGACGTCAAAGCCCTCTAAGCGCAGGACTTGAGCCAATGCCTCCGTCAGCATGGTTTTCCCTGCCGCATCGATTCCATCCACAGCCACAAAAAACGGTTGTTGTTGGTATCTTTCTTTGATTTGTTGCGCAATCAATGTGAGGACGTGCGCTCTGTTCAAATTTGCCTTTTATCCCCTGCCACTGGACGCCCAATGAAATGAAGCTCCCCAGCACTGCTTGCTGAAGAGCTTCATCCACCCGCGGAAGCACGCTTTTAACGTGCTGCAATCAGGGCTTGATTAGAACCGATTCCACAGATTCTGGTTGGTCACTTCGTGATGGAACTGTACTTCCGAACCCTTCACGATTGTCCCCAAACGGCGGGGGCAGCGATCTGCCGAGGCCAGTTTCAGATTAGCGTAACGGTCACGGATTTCTTCCCCAAGGAGGTCCGCGGCGTAACCGCTCTTCTGGAAGATTTCGATAGCATCATAGATGTTATCGGGCAGGATGGTATCACGAGCAGGCGCGACATCGTTCTTGGCTTCGATTCCAGTCTTAAACAGGGTATAAAGCGCAAAATAGATGTTGGCGTCAGGCGCGATAGAACGAACTTCCACACGGGCGGAGCGTGAGTTGCCAATGGGGATACGCACCATCGAGCCACGATCAATGGGTGAAGCCTTGATCTGATTCGGGGCTTCGTAGTGCGGGTCAAGGCGGCGATAAGCGTTCACGCTGGCGTTCAGCACCAAACAGATGTCCAAGCCATTGGCAAGGATGCGGTTGATGAACTTCCAGCCCATCTCAGACAAACCATCCTGCCCCTTGGGGTCATAAAATAGGTTGGTTTTGTCCTGAGAGATCGAGAGGTTGGTGTGCATCCCACTGCCATTGATCCCGACCACTGGTTTGGGCAGGAAGCTGGCAGTCATGTCCAATTGGTGGGCCACCTGACGGCAGATCAGTTTGTACAACTGCACCTGATCAGCCGCGGCCACTGCCTCCGTGTAGGAGTAGTTCATCTCAAACTGAGAGGGGGCAACTTCAGGGTGATCCTTCTCGTTGGCAAAGCCCAATGCCCGCTGCACTTCGGCGGCGGTATCGATGAACTTACGCAGAGGATCGCCCGGCAGCGAGTGGTAGTAACCGCCAGAGGTCACAAACTCAAACTTCTTGGTTTCGGGGTAGTACTGCTCAGCATTACGCCCCTTAAACAGGAAGCCTTCAATCTCATTGGCAGCGTTCAGGGTCACTCCCTGATCGGCGAACAATTTTTCGGCGTAGTGCTTCAGCACCGAACGCATATCAGCTGCATATGGGGAGCCGTCACGTTCCAGCACTTCGGCAAAAACCAGCACTTTGCCGGGGCCAAAAATATCTGCCGGAAGCCAATAGAAGGCTGACCAGTCAATGCCTAACCGAAGGTCAGATTCCACCTGCTGCGAAAAGCCTCGGATCGATGACCCGTCAAAGGTCAGATTATCAGCGGATTTAAGCAGGAATTTCTTGTCGTAATCGAGCATGTGCAAACGCCCCTCCAAGTCGGAGAAGCACACCGTCACTGCTTTGATCCGTTTTTCCTGTGCAAGATACGTCATGCGCTCTTCGCGCAGGGTATCCATCGGGGTGCGAGCGAGGCGTCGTGACTTCGCCTCCAGGTTCAGTTCTTCGAGCTGATCGTAGGGGATTTCGAGAAAGTCCCGGAGTCCAGTAGACATGTTACCCTTTCATCCTCTGTGCGCTAATGACGAGGGCATTGTAGCGTAAGGGGTATGGGCTTGGCGCGGTCAAACTGCACAATCTTTTGAAGGTTTTTTTCGGCAGATCAGCACAACGGCCTAAAATTTCGTCAAAATGTGCAGGGGCTGCCCCTTTGTTTTTCAACACCGTATCAGTTAGCATTCCCCCATATCACCCTATTGTGAATCATCTCTAAATTTATCCTGCGCCCCGTGCTGGGGCAGTCAAGATGAGCAAGATCATGCAAATACTGCGATTGGGCACACGCGGCTCTGAACTCGCACTGTGGCAAAGCAAACATGTGGCTGCACTGCTTGAAGCTGCCCTGCCCGACTTGCGCGTGGAGTACGCGATCATCAAAACTCGCGGCGATCAAGTTCTGGATACTCCCCTGCCGCTGTTGGGTGGTAAAGGGGTGTTTACGGCTGAGTTAGAAGCGGCGCTGCGCGAAAAACGCATCGACTGCGCCGTCCACAGCCTTAAAGACCTGCCAACGGAGCAGCCCGAAGGATTGGTTATTGGGGCCATAACGGCCCGTGACAACCCTTCGGATGTACTCATCAGCCGTCATGGGTACAGCCTCACCACCTTACCTCAGGGGGCGGTAGTGGGCACCAGCAGTCACCGACGCGCAGCGCAGCTTCTGGGCAAACGCCCTGACCTGAAGATCCGTGATATTCGCGGGAATGTGGATACCCGTATCCGCAAAGCGCTCGCCGCTGACGGTGAATATGATGCGATTGTGCTGGCCTATGCCGGGCTGGAACGTTTGGGGCGCATAGGCGTGATCACCCAAGAATTGGATATTGACACCATGCTGCCGGCTCCGGGTCAGGGTGCGATAGCAGTACAAACCCGCGATGACTCTCTGCTCCTTCAGTTGCTTGCCCCTATTCACCATCTTCAAACGGCGCTGGCAGTGACAGCAGAGCGGGCTTTCCTTGCCGGGTTGGGCGGCGGCTGCTCGCTGCCTGTGGCGGCCTACGCCCACCTAGACGGTGAAGTCCTCAACCTACGGGGGCGGGTTTGTTCACTGGATGGCATCCAAACGGTTGAAGTCAGCGCCCTTGCCGATGTTCAAGGGATGGACTCAGCACGCCAGTTAGGCCTGACCTTAGCCCAAACCGCGCTCCAAAAAGGCGCGAGGACGCTCATGGAGCAGTCATGAACACGGCTCTAAAGGGAAGAGTCATTGTGAATACCCGTGCGGCGCATCAGGCGGAGGCGCTGAATATACTCCTGCGTTCACAGGGGGCGATTCCACGAGACTACCCTTGCATCGCCATCCTTCCACCCCATGACAGCTCGCCACTCGATGCCAGTCTGGTGGAGCTGGATCAAGGGTATTTTGACTGGTTGGTGTTGACCAGCGCAAACACCGTCTGGGCTGTGGCAAAGCGTCTGCGGCAGTTGGGTCTGCGTTTAAGCGGGCAATCCTTCGGCACGGCCGTGATTGGGCCGGGAACGGCGGAGGCAGTCCAAACCCAATTAGGGTTGACGCCCTATGATCTCCCCCCGCAATTTATGGCTGAATCGCTTGCAGAACACCTCCCCTTAAAAAGGGAAACGCGGATTCTGCTGCCTGAATCGGCTATCGCTCCACCAAACCTCATCCAGAGATTTTCAGAGCGGGGGGCGGTGGTCAGGGTAGTAGAAGCCTATCAAACCGTGTGCAGGCACGAGGGGGATGATATGCCCCAATGGATGACTCAGGGTCGCATTGACGCCCTGACCTTTACCAGCGCTTCCACGGTCACTTGTTTTTTTAGCCGCTTCAAGAAAGAGGGCGGACAGCGCGGCAGTGTGCTGGGCTTGTGCGTGGGGTGCATCGGCCCTAAAACTGCTGCGACCGCCCGTGAATGTGGCTTCACCACCGTGATTGTAGCCAGTGAACACACCCTGAACGGACTCGTAGATACCCTACAAGCCTATTTTGCCCATCGAATCTAAACGGGAGGACAGAGATGACTCCAAACGACAACCAGAAGCCTGATACCCCCTTGATCCATCGCCCGCGCCGCCTGCGGCGCACGCCCACCCTACGGCGGATGGTACAAGAAACGCGCCTCTCGCCTGATGATTTTATCTATCCGCTGTTCATCCGGCATGGGCACGATATTCAGCAGCCGATTCGCTCCATGCCGGGGCAGTTTCAATGGTCAGTGGATCGGGTAGTTGACGAGGTGCGTCAGGTTCACACTTTAGGCATCCCGGCGGTGATTCTGTTTGGAATCCCGGAGACCAAAGATCACTGTGGCAGCGAAAACTATGATTCCAATGGGATCATCCCCCGTGCGATCCGGGCAATCAAAGCAGCCGTGCCAGAGATCGTCGTCATTTCGGATATGTGCTTTTGCGAGTATACCGATCATGGACACTGCGGCATTATCAACCAACGTGGCGAGCCGCACTACGACCCCCATTTGCCTGAAGGTTACCTGCTCAACGACCCAACCCTAGAACTGCTGGCACAAGCCTCCGTTGTCCACGCTGAAGCCGGCGCGGACGTTATTGCCCCATCCGGGATGATCGATGGCATGGTCAAAGCGATTCGCTCTGGCTTGGATGACTCGGGCTTTCATCAGGTGATTATCATGAGTTATGCGGCCAAATATGCCAGTGGTTTTTATGGCCCGTTTCGGGAGGCCGCCGAAAGCCCGCCGCAGTTTGGGGATCGCAGCCAGTACCAGATGGATCCGGCCAACCAGCGTGAGGCCCTGAAAGAAGTGGCGCTGGATGTGGCGGAGGGGGCTGACATGCTCATGGTCAAACCGGCCCTGCCCTATCTGGATATTTTGAGCGCTGTCCGTCAGTCCTATCACCTGCCGATTGCTGCGTATCAAGTGAGCGGCGAATATGCAATGATCCACGCGGCCGCTGCCAACGGCTGGATAGACCTCAAGCGCTGTGCGCTGGAAACCCTGACCAGCATCAAACGGGCAGGCGCAGATATGATCCTGACCTATTTTGCTAAAGATGTGGTTCAGTGGTTAAGCGGCTAAAGGCAATCAGGCTACCCCGGCAGCGACCTATTGGATAGAATCACCTCAAACACAAGGCATTATGAGCAAGTCCATGCAAACCATTGATCTGCGCAGCGATACTGTCTCCCATCCCACCCCGGAAATGCGCCGGGTTATGGCCGAGGCCGCCGTTGGGGATGATGTCTACGGTGAAGACCCCACAGTGATCGAGATTCAAGACTATGCCGCGGAGCTTCTGGGCAAAGAAGCAGCACTCTACCTGCCCACAGCAACGATGGCCAATACCGCCGCAGTCCTCACCCATTGTGCGCGAGGCGACGAACTGATCGTCTCCAAACGGGCCCATATCTTCCTCTATGAGCAGGGTGCAGCCGCACAACTTGGCGGGGTCAACATGAACCCCCTTGAAGTTCAATTTGAGGGGACCTTTGTGTTGGAGGAGGTCGAAAAAGCGATCCGCGCTGATGATCCCCACTTCCCCCGCACCAGCCTCATTTGCCTCGAAAATACTGTTCATGGACGAGGCGGAACACCCATCACCCCAGAATACACGGCTCAGGTAGGCGCGCTGGCCAAAAAACATGGGTTGAAGGTTCATCTTGATGGGGCCCGTTTGTTTAACGCAGCCGCAGCGCTCAAGGTTGATCCCAAAGTGCTGGCAGCGCCCGCGGACTCGATTCAACTGTGTCTAAGCAAAGGGTTGTGTGCGCCAGTAGGGGCGCTGCTGGTCGGCACTAAGGAGTTTATCGCCCGCGCCTTGCGCACCCGAAAGGTGCTTGGGGGGGGGATGCGTCAGGCCGGGGTGATCGCCGCCGCGGGCTTGTTGGCCCTCCGCGAAATGCGCAGCCGTCTGCACGAAGATCATCACACCGCGGCTATTCTGGCGCAAGGACTGGCGGACATTCCCGGCATCGTCGTGGAACCCGCCTTCATCCGCACCAATATGGTCTTTTTCTCACTCCCGAAGACCATCAACGGGGCCGCCTTCGTGAGCGCAATGCAGGATAAAAACATCATCCTCCGCAGCGGCGCGCCTTACTTCCGCCACTTCCGGATTGTGACCCACTACTGGATCACCCCTGAACGGGCCCATTATGTGGTGGAGACCATGCGTGAATACATCATGCGCCATCAAGGGGAAACAGCCCCTGCCTCAACTCACTAGAGGCGGAGAAGAGGGGCTTTAGAACCGGGGATTGGGAGTGAGGTGAAACACAACCATCACAACCCTTGGTAAGGGCAGTCCTCCACAGTCCACCGGGGCGACCCCAAGGGACCGCCTCTACAGCATTCCTCATGGGGACACCGTTCATGGTGTCCGCTCCTGCCCCTGAAGTCAGGGGCAGGTCTAGGGATTAAACAGCTTTTGTAGACCACCGCTCAACGGGAGAGCTTCACCACATAAAACTCAGACTTCACCGATGAAAGGATAAGATGATCATTGGCGGCCCACACCAACACAAGACTCATGGGATCAGGGGCGATAAACGCTCCCGGCAAAATCATCTGCCCCTTCGCATCAGGCGATTCCTTGTAATACAGCCCCTCTAATTCTGTCTGCAAGGGATTACGCACCACGTAGATCAGGGCACTCCCTTCGGAGGACCATCCGGCCCCAAATGAATAACCGGACTCTGAGAGGGGCACACCGGGGGTACTGTCTACATTGGCCACAAGGGCCGGATCAGGATCATCTTTACGCATGGTGCCGTATTGAATGTTGCCGTTCTGCACCAGCACATACTTCCCATCTGCCGAAAAACTGACCCGATTTGGGTAAAGAGGGGGGGCCTGCTCGGAAATGCGCACGAAAGCGGGCTGATCCCCTTCGAGGCTGCTGATGAAGACCCCGCCCTTGTAGTCATCATTGCGAGGGCTGTAGTCTACCGCGATCTTTTTTCCATCCGGGCTGAGGGCCAAACGCAGTGTGCTAAAAGCCTCAACGGGGACAAGGGGGATGGTCACATCGAGGACCTTTGTGGCTTCACCGCCGCCTGCGGGCACGCGATAAAGCATCACCCCGCCATCAGGCCGCCCCTCTTTGATCGCGTTACGTAGAAAGTAGATGTGGGCCCCATCCGGTGACCACACCCCAGCATAATCAAACCAAAAATTGTCCTTGGTGCGCATCAAACTCCCTGTGAACCCATCATCGGTGAGGTTCGTCAGGGTTCCGGTGGACGCTTCCACGATCCAGATGTCGCTGTCTTGGAGGGTGCGCAGCAGATCGGTGTGGAACACCACATACTTGGAGTCCGGCGACCACACAAAACTGGACGCTTCGGGGTTGCGTGGTTCTTCTCTGGAGAGCCAAGCAGCGCATTTCTGTTGCACATTGTCCAAGGTGTAGAAGCACAGAGTGTTCTCGCTTCCGCGCTCATAATACATAAACTGACTGCCATCGGGGGAAAGGGACACAACGGTACCAAGAGGCCCCGCAGGTCTGTCGATGGTCAGAATAATCTCAGCGCTTACCCCTTGGGCTTGTACCGAAAAGCCTAAATGAACCACAGCCCATGCAAAGATCACGCATAACAGTCCTATTTTACGCATACGTACCCTTCCTTAATGAATGGTTTAGAAGCTTGGGGCAATTTTATGATCGATCCCCGAATCCCGAAAATGGGGCGGTCGCGGCAACCCTCCACAAGGGTGCTTGTTAGGCGATACACCTCTCCAATGCCTTCGCCCCGTCACCCTTCCGCAAATTAGGGTAAACTCCCTGAGAAGGCTTATGCTGGAGGAAAATCTCATGCGCTTGAAGCACCTAAATTTGTTGATGATCCTGATCCTGATGACAGGTCTTTCGGCCCTGCCCGTCTTGGCTCAGGTTGAGTCCCGCCCCAATGTGGTAGCCCAGATTTACAGCGCCGATGGCACCGGCTACTTGACGGTAATTGGCCCGGACGGCACAAACGCCGGTAAACTGGTTGAGAATCCCAAGTCGCGGGTTGATCTCTCCTCAGATTCGCGCTGGTTGGTTCGGTCTGGTTATGACCCTGACACGCAGCGTGAGGTTTTGAATTATGCGCCCATCGGTGGGGCGTCAGTGGAAGTGGCAATCGAACCGGGATTTAATGTGATGGATGCCCACATCTCGCGGGATAACCGCCTGATGTTTTATACCCTTGTGAGCCTCGAAAAACGTCAATGGATTCTGGGGCTGATCGCCTTTGACAGCGGGCAGGTGAGTGAATACCTTGCACCCTCTGACGAATCATCCCCTGTGGGGGCCAATCAAGTGGCCAGCGTGGTGGACTACGACGGGGCCAATGTCCTGCTGTATGCCTTTGCCCCCTATACCGATGGTAACTTCGGGGGATTGTACCGTCTGCCTGTCGGCCCCGAATCCCTTGGTGTGGGGCGCGTCCCCATGCCTGCGGCCAGCGGCGTTTTTACGGTGCGAGGACAGGCATTGGTGCAGCCCTCCCCTGATGGGCGCAAAGTGGCGATCATGTATGGGGATGCGGCCAATCCCCCCACCAACTACGAAGCGATGGGGCCCGGAGCCACCTTTAACACGCTCGCGGTGCTTGATCTAGCCACCAGCGAATTAAAGGTTGTAGCGCAGGCAGGCATCGGCGAGGCCCTCGAAACCATGACATGGACACCTGACAGTACGTCCATTATCTTCACTGGGGGAACTTACCAAAACACCTTTTATCTGGTCACCCCGAATTTCTTCAGGGTGGACGCCGTATCGGGTCAGGTTTCGGTATTAGGGCTGGCAGTGACCGAGCGGACTGAATTGGTGGGTTCTATGCGGGCTTGTGGGGAGTATTTATTTTTTGATGTGGTGAGCGAGCAAGGGCAGGGGGATGCACGTCTGTTCAGTTCGCCCCTTAACAATCTCGCCGAACGCACGATGCTGCTCACCGCCAAAACCTTCGTATTAGGCGGCTGTGCTTCCGCCGGATAGGTAAAGATCTTTTGCCCGCTTCGCGGCTAGGAGAGGGGAGAAAAACCTTGGGTGGGAGTGTCCCCCCACCCCCTGATTAGGGCGTTTGAGGGGTTTACCCCTCAAGAATCTGATTCCCCCCTTTTCCAACTTGGAAAAGGGGAGTAGGGGGGATGAGGGTGAAACCTACTATCACCCTCTCAACCCCTTCACCTGCTTCTTAAAAGAAGCTGCTGATCACTTCCAACACCGCTTTGATGTTGTTGGGATCACCCGATTGGACTTTGGTCGCAGAAGCCCGGGCGATGGTATTCAAAGACTGTACGTCGGCATCTTTCCCATAGGCCACCGGGATCACGATCACCGGGTTCAGGTCTTCCCGCCCCTTGGAGATTTCGGTGGTCACATCGCGCACTTTGGAGGTGCTTTCGGTATCCTGCCCATCGCTTAAGACCACCATCGCACGAATACGGTTGCTATCAGCCTCCGCTTGGAATTGGGCCATCACCTGAAGGATCGCATCATAAAGGGCGGTGCCGCTGTCGGCGCTGAGGCTGCTGATACGTTCCTTAAGGCGAGCCTTGTTTTTCTCATAAGTATCCATCTCCACCACGATGGTCACTTCGTTGTTAAAGACCGCCAAGCCCACCCGACTCTGAGGCTGAAGGGCGTCGATGAAGGCGAGGGCCGCCTGTTTCGCCTGCCCGATCTTGTCCTCGTCACGCATCGAACCGGAGACGTCGATCACCAGCCACACATCGGCCTGCTTTTTAACGAAGCTCCAGCTCTCCTGAATGGCAGCGATCACTGCCGGATCAGGCACATCAAGGACGGTGCTGGGCTTATTGGGATCAACCCCCAGATCGGTGCTGATGGGGTAACCCAAAGGCACTTTAGAGTTGGCGGGGCGGAACCCGGCTTCGAGCACTTTTTGCTGCACCACTTCTGAAAGTACATAGTCGGTAAAGACCTTGGCCGCCTCGCGCTGTTCTGCGCTCACCCAATCGCCGTTGGGTACACTGAAGGGATGTTCATGCCAGAATGTCCCTTCCGCGGGATACAACGCCACCAGTTTTTCGGGTGGGCGGTACTGGGTCTTGCCCTGATTGATATAGATCAGGTCGTTTTCCTCAAGCGCCACAAAGTCAAGATAATCTGGGCCTTGGGCAATGTATTCCTTAAACTCGGTGGTGCGGCTTGAATAGTGCTTAATGAGCTGCTCAATACGGCGCACCCCATCTTGCACCTTGGTATCATTTACCTCGGTAAGGGTCAAACGGCGCTCTTTGAAGCCGGCGTTGTACCGGGCACTGGCGTAAAACTCCGCGATCAGGGTTGAGATTGCGGTCGAACTGATATACGGGTCGGTGTGCCCATAGTAAACGGTGCGCCGACCGGTAAACCCGTAAGACTCCCAACCTTTGGGATCGTTCAGGACTTCGATCAGATGGCTCCAGCCGATTTCCTCACCGGGGTTGGCATTCTGAAGGGCCCGTAGACGGCTTTCCCAGATCGCCATGACCACCGGGGCGTTAGCCGTGGCCGGGCTGTTGGTCAGATCAAAAATCTGACGTCCGGCCTGATAGTTCGCCAGCGCCAGCCAGTGGCTCACCGATGGCGCAAAGATCGTGGGGCGCTCCACATTGGCGTTGTTGGGCGCGATGACCGCATTCACAATTGCCTGTGCCACTGTACCCGACGATCCAGTCTTTCCGGTGACGTAAATTGGGCGCTCGCCACTGGCGAGGGCCGCGCCCGTTAAGGGGTTGCGCCCCTGCGCGTATGCCAAATTAAACTGATTGATGGCCTCCTTGAGATACAGATCCGATTCAGGGGCATAAATGATGCTCACCTGAATGGCGTTGGCAGGGCTGGCAAGGGTGGGGGTGGCCCCCGGATCGGACTGCTGCTGAGTGCAGGCACTGAACATGAAGCCCAAGATCACCAGCATTGAGAGCAGTGATCGAAAACGATGCGACATCGTACATTCTCCCTTCATAATTTCACATGGCAGATGATGAGAACAGGGATAGATCATCCCCAGTACCCTTTAGGGGCGGCTCCGAAACCCGTCAAACCACGTTAACAGTGACAAACCACTGCTTCGAGAAGCTGGCTGCACCAATAGACTCTTGGGCGCTTCCAGCGTCAGCCCCGCGTTGACCAGCGCCCCAAACTGAGGGGCATTGGCAGTTGTGAGGGCGACCTTGGCTGGACGGAAGCCCTTGGCCAAAAGCCGCTGCTGTGCGTCTGTTTGGGTGAGAGCATTCACAAATTGACTTACAGCGCCGCGCTGGGCAGCGGTCAAATTGGCGCTGTCCCAGATGACCACCGGAAAGTCAAATTTGAAGGTGTAAGCCGGGTAAAAGAAGCGGAATTGGCCTTTGGTGTTGATCGCGCTGTAGTGCTGCACGAACTCTGATTCCGGCAGCAAGGCAAAATCGGCCACGCTTGCACCCCGCGCCCCAATCACCGATCCGGGCTGTATGCCCAAGGTGGCAAAACTAGGCACCGCATCAACCACAGGCTGCAACCATTTTTGAAACGCGGAATTGGTCAAATCAGCATCACTGAGCGTTTCTTTCTGATGGAACGCAGCGCTCCCGGAAAGCATAACCGCAAAACCTACCAGACTCTGCGATGGGCGGGGGAAGGCCGGTTTAACAAAGCCCCAGTTAGCGCTGCCGCCCAGATCACTCCAAGATTTAGGGGCGGATTGCTGAAATAAGGCCCAGTCAATGGTGGGGCTGGCAGTGGTCAGGACGTCAAGCCGATCTTGGAAGATACCCCACACCAGATAAGTGCTTGCCAACGAAGGATTCTCAACCGAGAAGCGCCAGTTTGACTCGGCCGCATAACTGATCAAAAAACTGGCTTCGGGAATCCAAGCGGTGGGATGGTTGGCGATAGACCAGCCCGCGTTGCCTCGAATAACCCCGATCCCATCCACAGAAGTGACCCGGACGCGGGCAGGCTGCCCCTCAATTTCGATTTGGCGGGCGTTAAAACTCTGAGCGGCTTCAGTGGCCCAATCATACAAAAGGGGATTAACCGCAACCTCCACTTCAAGCGGTGGTCGCGGGGTGGCCGTGGGCAGCGCTGGTTGTGTTGAACGAAAGATCTGGAGTCCGATCACAACCACAATAGCTGCACCCAAAATGAGCAGGAAAAGAACCCGCGAGCGGGGCATATCTCACGCCTTTCATCTGAGGTATGTGCGCTTCATCAGAGAATCATGATACGCCTTTTTGAGTATCCCTGCCAACGCCTATTTTTGAGGGGAATTTTGAGATTTTGGGGTGGTGAGCAGACTTCATCCCCCATGCCAAGTCCAGCAAGGGGGAATCGATTTCGCTTTAGGGGTATCGTTCGGAGAGCGCCCAAGGGGCCTTTAAGCGCGCTCTCCGGGTAGGGCGGCCAAGACGGGCAGTTCGAGGGCCCGTTCCAAATCTTCGGGGCGACGCACCACATTTGCAGCCAAAAGTTCTAAGACAAAAACGACCGCGCCCCCAACGATCAGGCCCAGAAGCGCCCCAGCAGCCACATTTACCGAAGTATTGGGGCGGTACAAACCAAAGGCGGGATAGTCGAGCAGTTCGGCGTCGATCCGATCTTCAAGGCGCAGCGGGGCGTTTTGCTGGTTTCGCCATGCCTCAAATAGCTGGGCATACATATTGGCTACCCGGCTTGCGGTGGGGCCGTCCTCAAGATCAACATCAATCGAGAGGATCAGGGTGTTCAGATCAGGGGAGACGGTCACCCGGCTGGCCAGTGCGCCGGGGGTGATGTCAAGGGAGCGATCTTCACCTTCAACCTTGTCTTCTAGGGCTGCGATCACCTCGGCTGCGCGGGCTTCCGCATTGAGCCGCTCCGCCCAACTGCTCATCAACTGTTTGAGGGTCTGGGCCAAACCAAAGTCGTTACGCGCCGGGGCAATCAGGATTTTCTGAGTGGCCCGGTAAAGGGGAGTCTGCATCTTGCTAAAGACATACGCCGCCCCCGCTGTGAGGATCGCTGCCAGCAGCACGATCCAACCGCGCCGAACGAGGATGCGTACATAATCATTCAAATTCATGGTCATCGCCTTTTTAGTTCAACCGTTCCCAACGCCCAAAACCCTGCGCCGATTCGTACATCACAAAGGTTTTCCGATCCAGCGTGGTCAGGAAGTGCTTGCCCGGCCCAATGCTGTATTTACCTTCAGCATCAAGGAACCCGCCCGGTTGGTAGACATATCCGGTGGTAAGGGCAAATTCAGGGGTGGTGGCCCATCCCAAGGCATCACGCAGGCCGGGGGTTTCGCGCCACAGCTTGCCAAAACCGCGCCGGGGCTGGTAGAGCGTATCCGCAGGTGGGGTGAGACTGGGGTCCACTTCTGGCTGTCCCTCTACAAAGGTATCGGGATAGATGCGCCATTCACCGCTGTTTTTGTTGGGGCTGTCTGGCGAAATAATCAACACCCAGATCACTGGGGGCTGGGCCGCGGAAATCCAGAACATAAACCCATTCTG
>JACSRJ010000187.1 GCA_014879835.1 Anaerolinea sp. | reverse complement strand
TATCACAATATTGTGATAAATTACACATATGGCAATGAGTTGACCCTGATTTCAGAGAGTGAGGGCGCAATGAACGAGAAATACAAGCGTCGGGTCGTGGTCGTAGGTGGTGGTTTTGGGGGGTTGGAGGTGGCCCGCAAACTGCACGGCGCTGACGTCCAAATCACCCTTCTGGATCGACGCAATTTCCACCTTTTCCAGCCCCTTTTATATCAGGTGGCTACGGGTGCGCTCTCTCCGGCGAATATCGCTGCACCTCTGCGCGCTGTCCTCAAGCGTCATCAGAATACGCAGGTGCTTTTGGGTGAAGCCTCTGGGTTTGATGTAGACAATCACCGCGTTCTGCTCAGCGACGGGGACGAACTGCCCTATGATTTCTTGGTGGTTGCGGCAGGGGTGCGCCATCACTACTTTGGCAATCCGCAGTGGGAGGCTCTAGCCCCCGGTTTAAAGACCCTCGAAGATGCCACCAACATCCGGGCGCGGGTGCTCTACGCTTTTGAAGCCGCAGAACGTGAGACTGACCCCGCAGAAGTAGCCCGCTTGCTCACCTTTGTGGTCGTGGGCGCAGGCCCTACAGGGGTGGAAATGGCAGGGGCCATCGCCGAGATCGCGCATTTCACCCTGCGTGAGAATTTCCGCGCCATTGATCCCAGCGCCGCTAAAGTGATCCTGATCGAAGGTACGGATCGGGTTCTGCCCAGCTATCCACCGGGGCTTTCAGCCAATGCACAGCAAGCCTTGGAAAGGCTAAAGGTGAGTGTACGCACCCAGTCGTTTGTGACCAATGTCAGCCCGGAAGGGGTGACCATTAAGTCAGGTGATCACACAGAAATGATCGAAGCGCGCAACGTGATCTGGGCGGCGGGGGTGCAGGGGTCGCCGCTGGGCACGGCGCTGGCTCAGGCCACGGGCGCGGAACTGGATAAGTTCGGGCGGGTGATGGTGGAGCCTGATCTGAGCTTGCCGAACCATCCTGAAATCTTCGTGATTGGGGACATGTCCCACCTGAAGGGCAAGGATGGCAAACCCTTGCCGGGAGTAGCACCCGTTGCACAGCAGCAGGGGCGCTATGTGGCACGGCTGATCCGATCCCAGCTTCAGGGCAAAAACGAGCGACGTCCTTTCCGCTACTTTGATAAGGGCAGTATGGCCACCATTGGGCGCGCTGCGGCAGTGGCTGATTTGCATATCGTCCGCTTTGCGGGCATGTTGGGGTGGATGGCATGGCTGTTCATCCATCTGATGAGTCTGGTGCGTTTTCAGAACCGCATTTTGGTGCTGCTTCAGTGGGCGTGGAGCTACTTCACCCGTAACCGTTCGGCCCGTTTGATCACCGTGCAGCGCCCACCGCAGGAACAGCCCGATGCACTCCAGCCCGGTTATAACAAAGTTTCGGAACGGCGCTGAGCGCGCACTCCTAACCACCATGCCGCAGCCACAATAATCCCTAGTCCACTCATGCTGACTGCACAGGTCAGCATGAGCAGGGTCGTCGGTGAGACTGTGGTAAGGATGGGCCGCTCAAGGTCTCCGATAGGCAGGGGTACAGGCAGCGCTGTCCAGTTATCGGGGTTGGCTTCAAAACGCCACAAGGGGCTTTCACCTCGCCCTCCTTGGGAATCAACCGTCACAACTTGCCATGCAACCATGCTTACAGTGGGATGGTAAGTGAAAGTATAGGTTGGGGTCGGATCAGGGGTATCCACCACACCAGCCAACGTCCCATTTACCCACACTTCATGAGTAGACCCACAGCCAGCCTGCCATGTTAACAAGATCGGACTCTGAGCAGTGCCGTTATCCACGGGTTGGGCCAAACTTGGGGCACAAATTTCAGCAGACGCAGCGATCTCCCAAGTGTGCCCTGCATTCCCGTTCACCCCTTCCAATTTGAGTCGACGCAGCCCCATCTGACTCGAACTGATGAAGACGTCTGCACCGCTCACCGCAATGGCTTCACCAGCCCCTAAAAGTGAGATCGCGCTGGAGGTGAGAGTCAGGTCAACCTTGAGGGCTTCTGTTCCAAAACGTCCGATCAGAGCGAGGGTGTCTGATGTCCACAAGCTGCCCACACTTCCTTCAGGAGAGGACACGAGGGGTGGGTTCAAGGGAAACTGGTTCAAAAGGCGGGGGTTGCGCGGCAGGGAGACATCCACCTGAAACAGAGTCTCCGAGTTGAGTGCGTACAGGAGATGGGCATTCTGGGAGAGGGCGTAAACCGGCAGAATATCCGGAATCGTTACCAATGGGAGTGATCCCCATGCATGGGGGCCCTCGTAGAGTTTTAAGCCATTTTCACCCTCTGCCACCCAAATCTGATCAGCTTGAGTAGGCTGCACTGCGAAGGCTTTGCCCGGAACCTGAAGCGTTCCAGCTTCCACCAACAGCCCGGTCTCACCCACAAAATAGAGGCGCACTCCAGCAGCGAGCGCGGCGACATAAACCCGATCCCCACTGAGGCTCAGGTGATAACCACCACCCACCACAAAATCAATGAGAGTCCCCCCCAGATCAAGGCTTGCCAGACCAGATTCTGTGAGGACAAAAAGATAATGCTCGTTGGCGTACAAGTCTCGAATCTCGCCTCGATTGAGGGCAATTTGGCGTTCCACTTCGAGGCTGTTAGGGCTGATGCGGGCGATCAACAGGGTTTCCGCTTGCCCTACATAAAGGCGATCAGAGTCTGCCCAAAGGGCGGTGATTGGCGCGTGCAAACGCGATTCCTGTGCCCTTGCCGGGGCAAAAATGCCAAACACAAGGGCACAGAACAAAGCGATCAATAAAGGACGGGGAGACATTCGATACCGACGTGCTTGTGCCTCCCTCAAACGCGGCTTACCTGAAGCGCGGCCGCAGTGCTGAAGACGATCAAGGCCTGTGCCGGGCCATAAGTTAGCCAGATCACGTCACCGATGAGAGGGAAACGCCATCCGCTGAACATCTCACCAGCAATGATCAGATCACTGGTCAAAAAGAGCGCCGCACCAACTGCCAATGGGATAAATCCCCCGTGCGCAACGGCCAGCGCGGTGGCTGCACCAGCAGTGCTAGCCAGCAGCAGCGAATAGGCAAGGGCAATCAGTTTCAGAAGCCGTGCACCCCTTTTCCCCTTCCACACGATCACATACCAGCAGGCGACAGCCACTAACCACCAGACCACAAAGGCAACGGGGGCAAGGGGGAGATTCAGGCGTCCGGAGAATTCCCCAATGGCAGCGATATAAGCCAGATGACCCAAGCCAAAACCAACCATACCGCCGATCACGTTTTCCATCGCCATAAATACGTCCCCCACAAAACCGAGGGTCATGCCGATGGCAATCAAACCGCTGGCGGTAAAGAAGGGGGTCTCACGAGCGAACAGGTGCAAACTCCAAGCGGCCAGCACCAACGCCAATGAGGAACCTAAACGAGCGACCAAGGGGATTCGGCGGATATTGTCGGCGCTAGGTTTGCCGAAGATAAACCCGCCAAAGAGAAGCGCTGCCCACACCCCTAACCATGCGGTCAGCGCGAGGTTCTGAGTGCCTGCAAATTGGGTAAACATATTTTTAGTTATTCTCCCATCACCTCACGAACATTCGCTTCCAGCGCGCTCGGTGTGATCGGCTTGATCAAAATCCGGGAAACCAGTGAAGCAGAGGTAGGGTCAACCATGATCGGCACAGCGGTGAGCAGTACAACCTTGGTCTGGGCAAACCGGGGGTTACTGCGGACTTCCCGAAGCACGTCTAACCCTGTGACTGCTGGCATGGCCACATCCAATAGGATTAAATTGGGGGTGGTGTTTTTGAGGGTTTCAAGGGCTTGTTTTCCCCCGGCCGCCTTAATGATCTGACATTGGAGACGCTTCAGAGCAATGCCAAATAGATCGAGCAGATCTACATCATCATCCACGATCAGAATCTGGCAGATAGGACTCACCTTTGCATCCTTCTATGGCTTGAGATGAAAAATGTGATGAGAAACCGGAAAATGTTGAGTACGAAATACCTCTGAAACTTAAGCCCAGTTAAATCATAGCACCGTTCAGAGGGTAAAGAATTACAAAAATTTTATACTGGTGGCTCCGTTTTTTCGGTTTGTTACAATTTTGAGAGAAGGAACCTGCATCGGTGCAGAGTTTTCAGGTTCCTTCTCTTTTGTGTCAGGTTTTAAGGAACTGATTATTTGCGCTTTTGGAGCGCGTTGAGCATCTCTGGCACACGACTGAACTTGATTCGTGGACGCCCAACGGATGCGCCTCGCTCAAGTTCAATCTGATCCAACTGAAGCCAATCCTCAAAGGTCACATAGTCCGGCTTGCAGGCCCGCAGCAGGGCTTCGACTGCGACTCTGGGTGCCTTGTGGGGATCAAGTTGGGGCAGATTGGGTATATCTTCCAGCAGTTTGTTGACCGTCTCCACAGAGTCGGGTTTGTTGGTGCCGATCACCCCTGAAGGCCCCCGTTTGATCCAGCCGACTGCATATTCACCGGGGATAGGTTGTTTGGTGGCAGGATCGAGCACCCGACCCGCCGCATTGGGGATCACTGCGTTTTTGTCATCAAAAGGCACACCCAGCAGGGGCACACCCTTGTAGCCGATAGAACGGAAAACCAGACCTACCGAGAGCGTTTCCACCTGATCGGTGGGACGCGGCCGCAGTGAGCCGTCCTCAGCGGTATACAGTTCGTTTTTGACCAGTTTGATAGACTCTACCGCCTCAGTGCCGCTCAACGCTGTAGGTGAGAGTAAAAAGCGCATGTGGATTCGTTTGTTTTTGCCCGAAACTGGGCGTTCACTGTATTTTTTGAGCAGGGCGATATTTTTCTGAGCCACACTTTTGGGATTCTGGTTCAGATCGGCAAGGCTCAGAGGATCAAGGGTGGTATCTTCAGGGGAGACGATCACATCGGCATCACTCATCTCACCGAACTCTTTCAGTTCGGGATTGGTGAAGGCGGCCTGCGCCGGGCCACGCCGTCCGATCATGTAGATATCAGTGACCTTGCTCTTGGTAAGAGACTCAAGGGCATAGTCGGCAATATCAGTTTTGCGCAGTTCGGACTCCGAACTGGCCAGAATCCGGGCCACATCCATAGCCACATTGCCATTGCCAATAACTGCGACCGCAGGCACTGAGAGATCAAACTGAAGATCACGGTAGTCAGGATGGGCATTATACCAACCGACAAACTCAGTCGCGGCAAAACTGCCTTTGAGATCTTCACCGGGGATGCGCATGGCGCGATCCGTTTGGGCCCCCACCGCATAGATGATCGCATGATAATACATTTTTAGTTCGTCATGCGGGATGTCTCGACCAAACTCCACATTCCCATAAAAACGGAAACGCGGGTTCGCTGCGATCTTGTCATAAGTTTTGGTAACTGTTTTGATCTTGTAGTGATCGGGGGCCACACCGCCGCGCACCAACCCATAAGGGGTGGGGAGGCGTTCGTACATATCTACTTCGATGACTAAAGAGGTTTGTTTAAAAAGATGCTCTGCTGCATAAAAACCGGAGGGTCCCGATCCGATAATAGCAACCCGCAGGGGTGCTGCGTCCGTTCCGATCTGGGTCATGATGAATCCAACCTTCCTCGACATGGTTTCAGGCGGGTGGGCAGTATTCCATCCCATTGCAAAAAACTGCTCACTTCACCTTCTCGAAATTATAAGACAGATTAGCAGAGGTAGATGACTCATCAGGGGTGATTCGTGACGAACGGCTCATATTTTGATGATAAAACTAACCTTTCACCCATTTTGGCTTTTATCAATACGATCAGGATCAGCAGAATTTGCCCCTGTCCAGCCCCTTGGGGTAGGGTAGAATTAAGTCATGTTGTCTCAAACCTTGCTCGCACTGCTGGTTTTTGGTGGGTTGGTGATTGTGGCCAATCTGTCCCTCAGACGTGCCAACCTTCGGCGTTTGCTGGTGGCGGCGTTGGGCGCAGTGGTGATCATCTTTGTCCTGACTTACGGCTTTTTACCTGAGAATGGCTCTACCCTCAGCCTCATCTTGAGTGTGCTCTTTGGTGGGGTAATGGGGCTGCTCCTCTTGGACAAACCCCGCGCTTGGATCGGGGCGCGGTTGTTTCCTGCCCCAAAGTCCGGGCAGGGTGTAGGGTTTGACCCCACTTCCCCCGTTCATCTGACCGCACTAATCTTGGTGATCCTGCTTTTCGCCAACACGCTGATCAGTTTTGTGCTGGTAGGAGGGCTTGGTGGGGTAGCGCAGGAATTTTCCTCCCCTACGGGGGGCGCAGGCGATCTGATTTCGATTGAGAATCTGTTGATACAGATGGCGCTGTGGGTGATCTTCGCGTTCCTTGGCGCAGGCTTGTTCACCCGACGCACACTCTCTGAGACCTTTCGGCGTCTGGGGCTGCGGGCCCCTACCATGAATGAGATTGGCATGGGCACTGCGGTAGCCCTCGCCTTGTTCAGTTTGGTTTATCTGATCAGTGTGGTGTGGCAGCTTCTGGCTCCGCCACAGGTCTTTGAAGATCAGACTCAGGTAAGCCAACTTATTGCCACCAACATCGACACAATGCTGCTCGCTTTTGCACTGGCCTTAACCGCCGCTATCGGTGAGGAGATCGCGTTTCGGGGCGCACTTCAGCCGATTTTTGGGCTGTGGCCAACTTCACTCTTCTTTGTGTTGATTCATGTACAATATACCCTGACCCCGGCCGCGCTGATCCTGCTGATGGCGACGCTTGGGTTTGGCTGGTTGCGACGGCGCTTTAATACGACTGCCGCCATGGTCGCCCACTTCCTGTACAACTTTGTGCCACTGGCAATGCTGCTTTTCGCACGATATGCGCTCGATATCTTGGGTGGGTTGTGATCATGGGGCGGATACTTAAAGGGGGTGAACAATGAGGCGTGTAGGGTTCCTGCTTCTGCTCCTATTGTTAGGGGGATTAAGCCTCTCCGGATGTTTCTCACGGGCGGGGGCGAAGATTGTCACCCCGACTCCCTCACCAGAACCGGTTGCGATGTTCCCAACTGCCACATTTGCGGCGGTATTCCCCACCCCCCCCGGTGGGGAGATATTAATGACTTCAACGCCTTTCATCCCCACCCCTACCTCCCCACCCGTGGCCGTTGCAGGGAATGTGATCCCTCGCGTGTGGATTTCGCTTACGGTGCCGGTGGAGTTGCAAGCCTCGATCTCGGCGCTGGTGAACGCTGGGCGCTTTACATGGGGTGGAGAGGGCGACGCGCAGGTGAGGCTCACGGGATTGCCACCGGGCACTCAGTCGCCCCTTTCGGCATTGTGGGTCTATGTGCCTGTGGCGCGTTTTGGGACGGTGGCCAACAATGTAGCCATCAACGATATTTTGCGTTACTGGCGTGGAGATACCACTGCCCTTGCTTATCTGTCCAATGGACAACCACCGGTTTTTGTAACCACCGCCACGATCTACTACTGGATGACCCTCACTTATGGTCTGCCCGCCCAGAACTTGCCGGTTCAGGTTGTGGCTCCTGATCAACTGGCAACCGCGATCTGGTCACGCCCAGCAGCATGGGGCATGATTCCCTTTGATCGTTTGGATCGCACCCTTACCGCGCTCACGGTTGATGGGATCAACATCTTTGATCGGGCCCTCAATTTGGATATGTGGCCGTTTAAAGAGGTATTTGGGATCACCGGTGATGCCTCTATCCTCGCAGCCGTGGCGGAGGCCGTAAATGCTACTGGTTTATGGCAAATCACGAACCGCGATCTGGACAAACTGACCCTGCTCATCATGACGGGGGTAACAGCCCTCACCCGCGCCACGGCCTTTAAGATGGAGACTATTGGGATCAACTACCCGGCGCGGGATATCGCCCCCTTTTTTGCTGATGGGGACATCATCCACACTTCCAACGAGGTCTCCTTTGCCAAAAACTGTCCCTACCCCAACCCGTATTCTACTGATCTGGTCTTTTGTTCTGCGGAGAAGTACTTCGATCTGCTCAAAACGATCCGGGTTGGGGTGGTGGAGTTAACCGGCAATCATGTGAACGATTGGGGGGTCGATGCGATGAACAACTCCCTCGATATGTATGACAAAAACAACATGGTTTACTTCGGGGGTGGCAGAAACACTGAAGATGCACGCAAAGCCGCAGTGGTCACCCATAACGGCAACACCATTGCTTTTTTAGGATGTAACCCCGCTGGTCCACCCAATGCGTGGGCCGGCCCAAAACGCCCCGGTTCGGCGCAGTGTGACGATACCTTCCTTGCCCAAGAAATCCCCCAACTTAAGGCAAAAGGCTACCTCGTCGTAATGACCCTCCAATTTCAGGAAGTTTATGAATACGCCGTGCCCAGAGAACAACAGATATTCTTCGCCAAGTACGCGAAGATGGGTGCGGATATTGTGATGGGCAGTCAGGCCCATCAGCCACAGGGGTTTGGCTTTGTGGAGAATGCCTTCATTCACTATGGGATCGGCAATCTGTTTTTTGACCAGATGTGGTCACTGGGAACCCGGCAGATGTTTGCGGATAAACTGATCCTCTACAATGGCCGCCATATCAGCACCATCCTCTACACAGGGCTGATCGAAGACTTCGCCCGCCCCCGCCCTATGACTTCTGATGAACGCGCCAGTTTCCTCGAACTGATCTTCAGCGTGAGCAACCTCAAGTAGCACTCTTATCGAGGGGATTAAAGAAGTTTATAATGCCCATCCCCAGCATACAAGACCAAAACGGACCCATCAAGTTCTGGCCAATCGCCCGGTGATAGCCCGTCGAGGGAGGTACCCACAAGTTTGCCCGGCAGTTCCTTCACCAGCATGCGATCATGCCAGACTCGAACAGACGCATAACTACCATGAAATAGGAATCTACCATCTTTGCTAAAGTGCAGCTTATGATCAGACATCATAATGTCCTTATCCAGATGCGGAGGCTGCCTTCAGAACCCGCAAAGCCCGCAGTGTGACCCATGGATTGGGCTGTTTTTTGGGGCCAAAGTCCACCCACATTTTGCCCGTATAGTCGTATTCCAGTGCCCAGCGCCCCTGAGCATCCTGTTTGTCGCGGATCAGTGCCAGCACCTTGGTCAAACGCGGATCACGGCCACAGCCGAGGCTGATCAGGGCTTCAACATTTTGAAGCAGATCGGTCACGTAAAACATCGGGAAACCAAATTTCCACCAGTTGCCACTGGGCTTGGTACTCCACCCCGATGGGTAATCGGCTGCGGCCGGGTCTCGACTCAATAGAAAATCGATGCCCTGCTGAATGGCCCGCTCAATGAGGGGGGTTCGCCGCTCAAGGGGAAGTTTGCCAAATGCCCACATCACTTTGACACCACCCCAAGCGCACGGCAGCTTGTTGTTAGCCCCGCAGGCGAAGATCGGGCCACACTTGCCTGCGTAATAACGCACGGGGGCATGACGATCATCTTGAGGGGCTATCCCTTCCCCTGTGACGCTGCGCGCCATCCACTCAAACGCTGTTTCCAACTTGGGATCATCATAACCCAGATCAAGCAAAGCGGCACATAGATTACCCTGCAAACAGTCCGCTGTGCCCGATGGTAGGCCAGAGGCGGTGAAATGCCCGCCCGGTGTCAGCGCATGTTCGAGCAGGTAGGCACACCCCCGGCTGATACGCGGGTCTTGATCCGCTGCCGCGCCTAACTGCGCCAGCAGGCAGATCGCCCAAACGGTAGACCGATACTTGGGGTTATACCCCGGACCGGGTTCGGCCCAATACCCTTCCTCGTTCATCTGAGCCAGAATGGCCGCGATAGGGCCTTGGGTATAGGCGGAATTGCGCGCAGCCAGCAGTTCAGGGGCATCGTCAGGGCAATCAACGAGGTGATGCAGCGCCAAGTAGCGCACCCCCGGTACTTCTGAGTCGAGCAACCAGCGAAGCGAATCACCGTTCAGTTGATCTTGCCATAACATGGTTCCTGTCTCCTGTCCTGATGCAACCATCATTTATTGGGTGTTTTTTCGGCACCGTTTTGCATCTTGACTTCACCCCCTCAATAACCACGGGGCCATCCCGGTGGAAGCGGAGGGTTGGGGGGCACATCGTTTCGGATCTGTTCGTAAAGGGCGGTGATCTCTGCTGAGGGTGCGATGTTGAGTTCTTCCGCAAGCAACCGTCGACAGGTCTTGTATTGGTTCAACGACTCCTCACGATCACCTGACCGTGCCAGCAGCAGCATCAGATGGTGGTATGTTTTTTCGCGCAGGGAGTCCATCTGGAGCAGACGCATGGCATAGTTGATACCTTCCGCATACTCGCCTGTGTTTAGACTGTGTTCAATAAGGGCATCAAGTCCCTCAATGACCCGGTAGCGCAATCGCTCACGCTCTATCCGCGCCCAAGCCTCAAAGGCGGGGCTGTCGATAAAGAACCCTTCTAGGAAATCGCCCCGGTAAAGTGTCGTGGCTGTTTTCAGGCGGTTTGGATTCCGCAGTCCATCGATCTGAGTCTCGAACTCAGCCACATCAAGGTACAGAGACACATCCGGCGTAAGTTCGACCAAATCACGGTTGACGGAAATGCACATATCCAGCTTGTCATGCAGCACTTTTAACTCGCGTCGCAGGTTTGCCAATGATTGGGGCTGAGTCCGATTCGGCCAGAGGAATTCGCCCAATACCTGACGGGCATAGGGGCGGTGGGTGCAGGACAGATAAATGAGGAGAGCTTCTGCTTTGCGCGAACCAAGTCCTTGTATCGTTTTGCCATCGCAAACGAGGCTGAACTTCCCCAAGACCGATACTCTGAGCAACTTCGCCATGTTGTGCTTCCTTGTGAGTGGGGAAATGCCAACAATCCTAGATCGATCTCGGATCGTTTTACATACACCCCATATCGTATGCTGGTGTATAAGGCGGCAGGATGAACCCACTGCCACCAGCGGACGCGGTTAGACGCACAACCCGTTAAGTGCAACCACGGGACCAGCGTGGCTAAATACGAACGTATCTACAACTAAAGTGTACACCTGTTTACCTCTTTTTGAGCGCAGCGAATGGTTGAGGGAGGGTAGGCATCATGACAAGACAACAGCCACTGACGACCGAAAACTACGAGTATAAGCTTGACGAAGTCCGCCGGGCCGGCATCCAAGCGCAAATTGAACATGACCGTTTGGTCACCTTGGCGCGAGGCGAACAACCCATCCAGCGGCGCTATTTACCCAATTTGGGGGTAATGCTGAGCAAAGTGGAAAAAACGCTCGTGCGCTTCTTTCACCTCTTGGGGCACGAGATACACCACTTGCTGCACGGGCACCGGATCAAGGGCGCTTGATCTCCGAAAAAGCCAGAACTTTGACGAGTACTGGACAAGGGGGGCGCGAGATCAAACGCGAGAGGGGCGTTGTGGGAATGAACGGGTTAACCAAAGGATGGCTCAGGGCGATTTGTGTGGGCGCACTGGTGACCAGTCTGACGGCCACAATGACCCCCTCTCGTGCGGACGGACCCGAGGAGGGTAAAGATAATGAGCCGCCATCCACTGTTCCCTACTTGTTGGGTTTGGCCTATGCCTTCCGAGGGGAACATGAAAAGGCGGTCGATTCCTTCACCAAAGCGGTAGAGCTGGAGCCGGATTTTGATGAAGCGATCTTTGCCCGTGGTGATAGTTACGTGGCTTTGGGTCAATATGAACGGGCACTGTCCGATTACGCTGAAGTCATTCGGTTGATGCCGCATTACGGGAGGGCATACTACCACCGGGCATTGGTTTATCTAAAACAGCGCCAGCACAAAGCCGCGCTCGCTGACCTTTTGGTGGCGGTGGAAAGGATGCGGGTTGTACCAGAACCGTATCTGACCTTGGGAGACCTGTACTTCGCTCGCAGTGAACCCTCCAAGGCACTGGTGATGTACAAACGGTATCTTGAACTTGCCGGAACCAAGGCCGAAGCCTATGTTTTAGTGCGTGTGGGTTTCCTTGTAGCCTCAAAGCCCTGAGATTGGAAACCACAAGTATCAAGGACACCTCTGTCACGTCTCATTAGGACTTACGCACTTACCCTCACTGTCCTACCCCCTTCAAACTGCCCCTTGAGTGAAATACTCTCTCCTTGTTGGGCTGCTTGAGAGCGATCCATTCAAGCGGACTTCTGCCCTTTTCCTAGGCGTGCAGCGGCGGTCGAAAGCGGACACCGCAAAACAGTTGTGGGGGTGAGGGCAAACCCAGTAACAGATTCCCTCCTCAAATGGCTTTTTATGGCGGTAAATTACCCTGAAGATGCGCCTGCGGGGTAGAATGAAGGGTGCGGGATATTGGTCACTCTCATTATTGGAGGTTGACTCATGGATGAACGTCCCACGACGCTCAACGTGGTGAATGTGGGCAGTATCTTCCGGTTTACCGTCACCAAACCAGATCAGATACTGAACCCCAAGATGGAGCAGTGGGGGGTTGAAGTGCAGCCCACCCTGATCACCGGTTTGTGTCAGGAGATGCTTCAATGCCTGCGGGATTCTAGCGCAAAATCCCTGAACGAATCGGCCCGGCGCGAGATTATTGACTTAGGCAACACCCTCTACCGACAGCTTCTGCTCCCCCGCACCGAAGGCGATCTGCTCCGAACCATTGCTGAAGGGGCCGTTATCCCTCTGCTCATCTCCGGCGATTCGGAAATGGTGAACATCCCATGGGAACTACTTCACGATGGGCAGGATTTTTTGGGGGTTCACTATCCAGTGGGGCGTCAGCTCCTTTCCCGGCCGGGGACACCTGTTGCTGCGCCATGGTCGGGTGGGGAGATGCGTTGTTTGCTGATCGCAGACCCCTTGGGGGATCTGGAAGATGCACGGCGTGAAGCCCAAACCCTGCAAAAATGGCTCACAGATCGAAAGATCACCTGTCATTTGCTCATGGGTGCAGAGGCCAAGTCAACCTCAGTCTTGGTCAAACTGACGCGGGGCAACTATCACTTCATCCACTATTCGGGGCATGTGGCCCTCGACGAAAAAAGCCGTCAGAAGCACTATAACTTAATCCTTCATGATGGACACCTATCCTCGGTGGAAATTGGCAAAGCCTTGGGGCAAAACAGCCCAGTGGTTGTCCTCAATGGCTGCGACACAGCGTCCGTTGACGGTTTGGCTGATGCCTTCATCAATGGCGGTGCGCAGCTTGTGGTAGGATCTCTTTACGAAGTGCCCGACGCAGGTGCGGGCCAGTGGGCGGAGCGATTCTACGAAGGACTGCTGAGGGGCCTGCCTGCGGGCGAATCCCTTCGGCTAGCGCGCCAAAGCCTGTGGACAGAAGGGCGTTTCCCACTCGCTGGGCTTGCTTTTGTGATGTACGGTAACCCTTGTTTGCAGTTGTTTACGCCCCAGTCTCGAACCATCGACACCATGCCTGTTCCCTCGGTGCGGGCCTCGCTTCTGGATCGGATTCTGGAATCGCTCAGTTTACAGCGACAGGACTTTGATAATGCCTGCCTCAATGTACTGGAAAGCAGTCTCAAGTATGCGGGCGACATTGGCAATGTGAGTTCGGTGCACCTGTTTACGGCCATGCTTGAAGGCCCAGACAGCCGTCTGCGTGACTATCTCCTCAAAAAAGAGATCGATCCAGCCGATATTCGGAAGGGCTTTGAGAAAACCCTTCGGGTGATGGGCATGATGCGCCAGATGGTGGCCAGTGATGATGACAAAAACGACGATGTGGAACCAAGCGACTCTGTTATTCAGGTGCTGAAGAATGCTAAAGAACGCGCCCGGCAGGCAAAACGTGGGCAGGCCAGTTTTGAAGACCTGCTCATCGCCTTCAGCAGTCAGCGGACCAGTGTTTCTCACATTTTGAAAGACTTAAATGTTGACCTGCGTGATCTGGTGCGCTCATTGGAACCGGATTCGCCTCGACCCACCCGCGTCCGTCCCGTGGAGCCGTCCCCTGAGGCAGCACCTACTCCGCCCCTTCCACCGGAGTCCGAACTGCCTTTAAAGACAAGAGGTATCAAACGCAGTACACCTGCGCCCGCACCCTCCAAAGTTCTACCGACCAAACGCGCCCGCACAGCCACCCGCTACACCGAGGTTGAATTTCCTGCGGAGGCCGCTCAGGGGACATGGCATACCCTTCGGGTGAGTATCCTCGCGGCCCAGCGCAGCCCGGAGAATAAACCCCTGCCAGTGGAAATGCCTGCCAACGGCGGAAGCGCTCAGGTGAGCGTGTGCGTTTCCGCACCCGGTTTTGAAGCCGAGTCTAACAGTCCCCTTCAGGGGCATATTGAGGTGGTGCCCGATCAGGACTCAGAGGTACTGGAATTTCGCTTACGGGCCAAGAATCTAGGTAATCAAGCGATCCGGGTTGATTTTCTTCAGGATGGACGTTATATCGGCACAGTCACCCTCCCGGTGGATGTGGTGGCTGAAGCCCGCGCCACCAAAGGCAGCGCCCAGTCCGTTGGACAGCCTGTTTTTGAGCAGACGGGCGCACCACCCGATCTGACCATTCTGATCGCCCATCAACCTTTACCCGGCGGACGGGTACAGCTTCGATTCACCCTACACTCACACCTGCCGCAAGTGGGCGTTTATCACCGGGATGTGGGGGAGGTCACGCTGCACCGCGCTCCTGATCAATGGTTTGAGGAAGTCCTCAACCAGATCGATCTAGCCTATCGGGGGGGCAGCGGTGCAGAACGTAAACTCCGTCGTCTAGGCAACACCCTTTGGGATCAACTTACCCCGGAGGCGTTTAAATCCTTGTATTGGCGCACCCGCGATCATATCCAAACCATTCAGATCGTGACCGACGACCCGTGGATTCTGTGGGAGATGCTCCGCCCCTACCGCGAGACCGACGAAGGCAGCGAAGAGGATAAGTTCCTGTGTGAGCGCTTCGCCCTGACCCGGTGGTTGCGGGGCGCGCCCCCCATGCCCCAGATTCGGCTCCATGAATCGCGGGTGTTAGGAGCCAGCCCAAGCGAATCACCGCTGCCGGCCGCGCTTGAGGAAATTCAATTTGTGGGCACCACCCTCGCTGGGGCGGGTATTCATGCAATAGCCCTCGAACCCCGTAAGGAACAACTTCTTGATCAGCTTGAGCACGGTGGCTTTGATCACCTGCACATTGCTTCACATGGAGGCGTTTCGCCTGCTGGCGGAGACTTGGGCGCGATCCTGCTCGCCGACGGAGAACTTTCGCCGCTGGAGATCAGTGGCCAGACACTGCGTTTTGGGCGTGATCACCCTTTGGTTTTTGTGAATGCCTGCCAGAGCGGACAGCTAGGCGCATCATTAACACGCTTAGGTGGTTGGGCCGAACGGTTTCTGAGTGCGGGGTGCAGCGCTTTTGTGGGCGCGCTGTTCCCTGTGACCGATGAATCAGCGTTGCGGTTCTCACAGGTCTTTTATACCGAACTGTGTGGGGGAAAATCGGTAGCAGAGTCTTGTCGGGGCGCACGGGCCGCGATCCGTGACAGTGGTGATCCCACGTGGATCGCTTACGCGCTGTATGCTGATCCTCATGCCAAAGCGGTGATCGAGCCAGTGGAAGCTGCTGAGGGTGATTCTCCTCAAGGTGAGAAACTCACCCTTTCATCAGCGGCCGAACGGGCTGTTCAGCATGGGGCCCAGCGCGCTGTGCAGATCGGACTGAATCATCTGGACAGCACCTTGTTTTTTGAAGGACTGCTGACCCTCCCGGAGGGGGCAGTGGCGGTGGCCTGCAATCGCCTTGGGGTGCCCCTTGATAAACTGTTGGGTGTGTTTCAGGAAGTCAATGATAAAGGGCATCCTCCTGCCGCGCCCCTACAACCCCCGGCCCCCGGTGAGCCGATCCGCATCCGGCGCACCCAAAGCGTCCACGAAATCTTTAAACTGGGCGAGGATTTGGCGTTGGCCGCACAAGATCGTGAAGTCTCCGATCAACACCTCCTTGAAGGTTTTGTGCTCCATCGAGAAAATACTGCAATTCGGGTTCTGGTAGAGGTAGGTTTGCAGCCGGAGCTGCTGCTTAGTCGGGCTTTTGAGCCGAATGGCGCGCTGGATCAGGATCGTTTCTCTGAACATGCCTTAAGCATTCTCAATGAAGCGCTTGATCACGCACAGTACAGCCGCAATATTGGCAGCCCACAGATCGCTGCGGCGTTGGCTAATGCGCCCGGAAAGCTACTCCAGCAGACCTTCCGCCAGCGTAAAATAGACCTCAAGGCGTATCTCAAAGAGCGCGCCCCTCGGATCAAGGTTTTTGAGGATCGCCCCGTGCCCCAAGCAGTTGCGGTGAGTACCTGTTCACCCAATGCCCGACGGATTCTCAACCTTGCCGAACTGCTGGCCCGGATCGAACGCACCGAGGTGAGCGAAGCGGAACTGGTCAGGGCTTACATACTGTGTCAGGAACAGGAAGGGAAGTAAGCTGATGGCCCTCTTTCAAGAGGAAATGCTCAATTTTGAGTCCCTCTCAGAATCAATTCAGGGGGTGATCCTGCGCGCCAATGAGATCGCCACTGCGGCCAAAGCGCGCCGCATTACCAACACCCATCTGCTGCTGGCACTGATCGAAACTCTAGATGATCTCACTGCGGTTAGCTTTGAAGAGGGGTTAGAAGAAGGAGTGCAGGCATCCAACGTTCAGGAGACCCTTCAGATCAGCATTCGTCCACGACATAACGCGCCTTCTTCTCCACCCTTCTCTGGGGCGCGGATGGACTTTTCTGAAGCAGTCCAAACTGCCTTTGAGCAGTTAGAGCGGCTTAGCACGGGTGAGGTGGATGGACTTGAAGGTTTTGAGGACATTCCCCCCCTACCCCTCAATACCCTGCCCCTGCCTTACCTTTGGCTAGGGGTTCTGAATAACCCTGAACCCACCGACAGAGACAGCCTGAGTGAGATTTATGCCTTCGACCGGGCTGTTCAGGCCTTTGCGGAGATACTACGCAGCAGTCAGGAGACACTTCCGCCTCTTTATGATCAGGCTTCCGATCCGGCTTTACTCATGGATCGTTTCAGTGAGTCCGCTATTGAGGTCTTGGGGCGTGCGGGTGAGATCGCGGGGGAGATGGGTTACAAACGAATCATGCCCGCCCATCTTCTGATGGCTGTGATCGCCGTGCCAGATGGGGTGGGCGATTGGCTAGTAAGACGTCAGGCCAAACCCGATGTTAATCCAGCCCGTGTAATCCATGAGATCGAGCGTAATATCAGCCTTGGATTCAAAGGCAAAGGCGCCCCTCTCGGTCTGAGTCAAATGTATTTTTCCGTAGCCATGCAGCAGTCTTTGGAGGAGGCGCAGCGTAAGGCCTCCCGGCGGCGTGCGTCCCTCATTGGAGAAGCCCATCTGGCATGGGGTGCGCTTCATTTGGAGCGAGAGGGGCGCATCGCCAGCACTCTCAACGCCCCTACGCTTCAGATCGATATCGATAAAATGATCCGCAACCTCGATCAGTACCTTCGCAGCCCTGATCGCGATAAAGAGGCTGAGACGATCCCCTTTTTGCTGCCGCCCACCGTCCTCAAGTCGGAAGACCTGACCTATTTGGCCCGTGTGGGAAAACTCTCCCCCACTGTTGCGCTCAACCCTCAACCCGGTGAAAAAGATTCCCCACTGGATCAGATCAAACGCACCCTGCACAAGCGTGAAGATAACCACGTCCTGATCACCGGACTGAGCGGGGTGGGCAAAACAGCGCTGGTGCATGAACTGGCACAGCAGATCGCCGCTGGGGAAATCCCCTTCCTAAGCCGAAAAAAGATCGTCTGGGCCGATTGCAGTCAGATCACGCCGGAGGAGAGCCGCGAACGCCTCGAAAAAGTCGTGAGTTCGGTCAAGGGGCGGAATGATGTGATCCTTTGCCTCGATAACCTTGAGGCGCTGCTTCGGTTCAGCGGCCAGCGCGAGGCAAGTAATCTGCCTCTGCTGCGCACCGCTGTTCAAAGCCAGCATGTGCATCTCATCGCGCTGATTCAGGATCGTTACTTCTCAGAGCTGCTGAGCAACGAATACCAGTTTCTTAAACACTTTACCCGAATCGAAGTCAGGGAGCCTGACCCCAAAACCACCGAGAGCATCCTGAACATCCTCAAGCCAAGCCTCGAAAGCACCTATGGGGTACGTATCGCTGATCAGGCTGTTAAGCGGGCCATCATCCTCTCGCGGGATTTCATTCTGAGCGAACGCCTGCCCGCCAAAGCCCTCCAGTTAATCAAGGATGGCTGTGAACGTGCTCTGTATGAGCGCCGCCAGAAACCAAGCGATAACAGCGCCCAACCTTTGGTCAACGCCGATCAGGTGATTGCAGTCGTCAATCAAAAGACAGGTATTCCCGAAAGTGCCCTACGAGGAGTGGGGGACACTGATCAGTTTGAAGCCCTACTCAAAGAGCAGGTGATGGGTCAGGATGAAGTGATTGAAGCGGTGGTGCATGAACTGAAGCTGATCCGAGGCGGCTTTAAAGACCCCACCAAACCTGCCAGTGTGCTCTTTTTTGCGGGAATCACTGGCACAGGTAAAACCGAACTGGCAAAAGCCATCGCCCGCCTCTATGCCGGTTCCAAAAACTTGACCGTGTATTCGATGGGCAATTTTACGGAAGGACACTCGGTCTCTGGGATTGTGGGCGTCCCCCCCGGTTACGTGGGATATGAAGCGGGGGGACGGTTGATCAACGACTTGAACACCGATCCCTACAGTGTAATCCTCTTGGATGAAGCCGACAAAGCCCATCCTGATTTGTGGAAACCCTTCCTGAACCTCTTTGACGAGGCATGGATCACCGATCAGCGTAACGTGAAGGCCTACGGCAACCGGGCGATTTTCATCCTCACCTCCAATGCTGGGGCGAAAGTACTCTACGACAAAACGGTGCGCGGTGAGAGCAATGAGGCGATCACCGAAGCCGTGATCAAAGCCATCCGGGAGACCCGCCACGATAAGACCGGAGGGCCCTGCTTTAGCCCTGAATTTCTGGCGCGCATCACCCGAATGTTGATCTTTAAGCCCCTCACTGCCCAAACCATGCGCGAGATCGCTGCCAAGAAGATACACGAGCTTCAGGAGACATGGCGCGACAAACGGGAAAAGACCCTCAATGTAACCCCGGCGGTGATCGACGCTATCGGCAGCCGAAGCTTCGAAGCCTATGAGCGCTCCTTTGGCGAAGTCGGCGGGCGCGAGGTGATCAAAAACATTGCCGAATGGGTAGATGCACCCCTTCAGCGGATGATTGCGGCGAACCCTGAGGTGTACCGCCGATCCCGCATGGTTCGGGTAGACTGGGTAGCGAACAAGATCGTCACCGCCTTTGAAGATCGTTATGCCGACACCCCACCCGCAATCCGCTCAACAGCGGTACAAACTCTTGATAGAATTTTGAACGAGAACACCCCTTCACCACTGCGCACAAAAATGGCCCGGATCGACCATGCTCTTAAGCAGTGGCAGCTTCAGATCGAAGCATGGGCGGAGGCTCATCGCCAACCCCCCGATGAGGGAGAGATCAGTCGTTTGTGGGCTTTGTTTGGTGAAATTCAAAGTGAACTTCAGGCACAAGAGCAGGCGTGGGTGAATCAACTTGAGGATCGTCTTCAATATTTACTGGATGCCCTTCGAGAGCAGACCTTTGCCACTTCACGCGAGGAACGATGACTTTTCACCCTGAATCGGATGTCAACCTACAGCGGGCCTATGAGGGCGCTTTTATCGAGAATCGTTATCGACTGGTGCAATATCTGGCGGAGGGTGGTTTTGGCGCAGTCTTCCGGGCGGAGCAGCAGATTCTTGGTCAGGTGGTGCGTCAGGTGGCGGTGAAGATCGCCAAACAAGCGGTTTTCAGTGCGGCTCAGCTTCTGGAAATCCTCAAAGAAGCCATGATCCTCGCGCAAGTGATCGACGAGATCGAGGATAGTCAGGCGAAGCGTTTTCTGGTGCGGGTGTACGATCTGGGGATGCTTCAGGGGCGCGATCAACGTGCCTTCATCGTGATGGAGTTCGTCACGGGCAAATCGCTTCAGAAGAAACTCGAAGACTACCGGATCATGCCTCAGCCTATGTGCCTTAAGTATGCGCGCCAACTGTGTATCGGGCTATCCGCGCTGCATCAACTGGAACGCCCGGTTATTCACCGCGACCTGAAGCCCGATAACGTCCTGCTTACGGCAGGGGACGAGGTGCGCATTGTCGATTTTGGGCTGGCAGCCCGCCTCGAACAGGCGGTGGGTTTTGTGCGTGGGGTCGCGGGTACACCCCACTATATCGCCCCTGAAGTGCTGGTCAGGGAGGAGAGTGGCCCCGCCTCCGACATCTATTCTATTGGGGTGATGTTGTATCAATTATTGACGGGTGTTCATCCCTTTGAGAAGCTCATGCCGCCTCCCGAATATCATGAAGCCCAAGCCCGTCAGTGGGTGTTGGAACAAAAACGCCGCAATACCCCACTCCCACCGGCTGCCCTCAATCCAACTGTGGAACCGAGACTCAACGAGATCGTGATGACCTGTCTGCGTTTCCAAGATGGGGATCGCTTCCCCAATGCCCGCGCCCTCCTTGATGCCATTGAGTCCGTGCCTGAAGTGGAACCAGAACCCCGTGACAAACTGCTGGCACAGGGCCGTGAGACCAGTGAGTCCGGACGCTGGAAGGATGCTGAACAGATCCTACGTAAAGGTGCAGAACTGCGCCCGCAGATGGAAGATCGGACTCAGTTTGATCTATGTTTTCGCTGGGGGGTGGCGCTGTTGATGCTCCGGGACTATTCTAAGGCGACAGAGGTGATCCACTGGGCTGAAGCGATCAATGCCCACAAGCATCACCTCGAAACCCGCCGGGATCGGGCCGCATTTTATGGTACACTGGCCGATGCAGCCAAACAAAGCGGCGGCGGTATGATTGAACGTCAGTTTCGAGAGCGTCAAAAACAAGAGTTGGGCGGAGGATGAGCATCTCAACCTCATTCAGGTGGCACCTTCACTGAGTTTTCACCCAGAGGGCGCAATGGCACACAAAATATCGAAGCACCCGATCGTCACCTATAGCTTGATCGCCCTCATGGGCCTAAACTTCCTTGCTCCAAGCCGCCTTGAGGCGCAGCAGAACGCACTGCCCCGTTATGAGATGGGCACTTTCCCCCTAACCACTTTTTATGTCGCCCCAGAGGGGGATGATCAAAACGATGGTTTCACGGCAAACGCTCCGCTGAGGACGATCACAGCGGCATGGGAGCGCATCCCCAGAGATACGCCTTTCACCAGCACTGGCTACCGAATCCTGATCACGCCCGGTGACTACACCGCAGAAGGTGTCACCCCCCACTATTGGGAGTCGCGTTACGGCACGGCCGGCGCCCCTCTGATCATCGAAGGAGCAGACCCCGGCCGGGTGTTTCTCCCGCCCCTTAACTTGTTTGATCTGCGTTATGTGTATCTCCTCAACCTGAAGGTCGAGTCTGAAAGTGACCCTTTCCACTGTGAGCGGTGTGATCACCTGCTGCTGAGGGGTAATACCTTCAAGGGGGCGAAAGCAGAAACCTTCAACACGCAGGAAGTGGTCAAGATCAATCAGTCACAGCATGTGTATTTGGAGGATAACACCGTTTCCGGGGGATGGGACAACGCCGTTGATTTTGTGGCGGTACAGTACGGGCATGTGGTCGGCAACCGAATCAGCGGTGCGGGTGACTGGTGCATCTATGCCAAAGGCGGCTCTGCTTATCTGACCATCGCGGACAACGATATTTGGGGCTGCGGCACAGGCGGTTTCAGCGCCGGGCAGGGTACTGGCTTCCAGTTCATGGCCGCACCTTGGCTTCAGTATGAAGCCTATGCGATCCGCTTTTATCAGAACGTAGTACGTCAGACCGAAGGGGCAGGGGTCGGTGTTCAGGGCGGCTACGATATTTTGATCGCCTACAACACCTTCTTTGAGGTGGGACGGCGCAGCCACGTCCTAGAAGTGGTTTTTGGCGGCCGAACTTGTGACGGTCAGCCCGGTGATGAAGGGCGCGAACGCTGCGATCAATATCTGGCGGCAGGTGGTTGGGGCAGTACTACGGTCAGTGATGGTGAGAACCATGTGCGCATCCCCAACAAAAACGTGTACATCTTTAACAACGTGATCTACAACCCGCCGGGGTTTCAGAGCCAGTGGCAGCACTTTGCAATCTTTGGGCCCTTCAGCGCTGCGAGTCAGGCTAGCACAAACGCGCCCAACCCTGCCCATGCCGACGAGAATCTGATCATCAAAGGCAATCTGATCTGGAACGGCACCCCTGAAATGCCCCTTGGGATTGAAGACTCCGCAGGATGTGCCCCTGAAAATCTCACCTGCAACCGCGATCAACTGCTGCGGGATAATGCCATTAACACCGAAATGCCGGTGCTTCAAGGACCTGTGGACGGGTGGTTTAACTTGGTCACCCCGCCCAGTCTGCCCGTACAGCCCATCCCCGACTTCCCCGCTTGGGATGTGCCCGTCCCCGTGCCGGAGTCCCTCGCCAACCCGATCAGCGCCCCTGTGCCGGGGGATTTCCGCTAACCTAGACACTTGTCACGGGGCAAGGATGCGCTTATCCTTGCCCTGCTCATGGTGTTTCAGGTTACACTGGGGTTTATGATAAAACTACTCACACGACTTTTCTGGGCTTTGGTTGGGCTGTACAGCACGGGCACAAGCTTTTTTTTGATCACCCGTCGTCTGATCAGTGATGTCGCTTTTCCTCCCTATGGGTTTCTCAACAGTTTTGCGCACCTGTTGATGATCCCGGCCCTGATCTTTTTGCCAGCAGCGGGCATATGCCGCCGCAAATGGATCACTGCCGGACTGCTGCTGCCTGCGGTTGAGTTCCTACTCAGCTATGGCGGGTTATTTTTACGCCGTGAGCAGGATGACACAAATGCAGCTTTCAGCCTGCTCACCTACAACACCCACGCCGAAACCGGATCGGTTCAAGCGATGGTGGATATTATCCGCAGTCGGGACGCGGACGTGGTTTGTATTCAGGAACTGAGCCGGGTGCTGGCCACCGAGATTGAGACCCAGTTAAGCACCCAGTACCCCTATCGCGCCCTGTATCCCACCGACAGCACCGACGGGCAGGGGATTTTGAGCAAGTTTCCGATCCGCGCTCAGGAATATTGGAAATTCCCCGATATTCCTAGTTCTCTGGGGCACTTGCGCACAGAGCTTGAGACCCCACGAGGCGCCCTTGCCTTATACAGCGCCCATCCGGTGCATCCGGGCATGGTGGGCCGGCTCTTTGATCCTGAACCCCGCGCCCGTGAGATTAGCCATCTGCTGGAGCGCTTCGCTCAAGAACCGGGGATGATCGTGGTTGCAGGTGACTTCAACCTGAGCGATCAGTCCAGCGATTACCAGCGCCTCACCAGCTTTTTTCAGGATGCCTACCGCGAGGTGGGGCGGGGTTTGGGCCTCACTTACCCGGACTGGAAGATGACTCAAGCGAAGATTCGCCCCTACCCGGGGTTGGAGCTTATGCCGCTTCTGGTGCGTTTGGATTACGTCTTTTACCGCGGCCCACTCCGGGCGATCAAAGCAGTTGTGAATGACTCCTCTGGCGGCTCTGACCATCATCCGGTGTGGGTGCAGTTTAGATGGTGAAGCCCCAGAACGGAGTGAGACCTAAGAGTCCGTTTGAAAAGGGTAGGGCTTACGAAGATTGAACCTATTTGCCCCCTGTTTGTCGAAAGGGACAGTTTGAGGGGGAAGCTGTCGTGTCCTCTAACGTTAACCCCCAAAGAATCCGGCAACATCG
>JACSRJ010000257.1 GCA_014879835.1 Anaerolinea sp. | reverse complement strand
CATCAAAGCACCTTGTAGAGAGTTAGAGGGAAGTGCTATGTCGGTACTGCCATTCCCCTCTTTTCTTGATGACATCAAGGAAAAGGGCTTCAGCAAAGCGGTTCTCGAACTGATCGACGAGACCGTCGAACGCATTACAGCCGGCATGAACATTCAGGATATCCGTGAGGCTCTGCGCGGGGAGGCCCCCTCCCGCCGTCCTAATCCGCGCCTCACCCCTCACGCGGACGCATTCTGGATGCACATGCGCCCCAGTTACTACCATCAGGCAGTGACGGGCATTTACCCAACCTTCCGGCTTGGGTTTTTATCAACTTTCTTCTTCGTGATTGAGATCATCACGGGCTTGTTCCTGATGATCTTCTACACCCCTTCACCCACGGCCGCCTACGAAAACATGATCAACATCCTCAGCAATGTCCCGCTGGGGCAGTTCATGCGCGATATGCACCGCCTTGGCGCAGAAGGGATGGTGTTGGTGGTCGCTTTGCATACCATCCGCACCTTTGCCACCGGGTCATATAAAAAGCCCCGTCAGTTCACGTGGTTCACGGGCATGGTCTTGATGCTGTGTACCCTGTTTCTGAGCTTCACGGGCTACCTTCTGCCGTGGGATCAGTTGGCCTTCTGGGCGGTCACCATCGGCACTTCGATGGCCGAAGCGGCCCCGCCGGAGATCGTGGGTACCAACGTCAACCTTCTGCTGCGGGGTGCGCCCGACATTGGGGCCGGCGGTCTGCTGCGTTTTTATTTGGCCCATGTGTTCCTGCTGCCCATGCTCACCGCGATTTTTATCGGGGTTCACTACTACAAGGTGATTCTGCACGGCCACAGTTTGCCCCCCCGTCTGGAAGAAGTGGGCAACGACACCGCCAAACGTATTCCCATGGATCGCCGGGTGTACTTCATCCCTGATGTGGCCACCACCGAGATGCTGTGGTTTGGCGGCACGATCTTCATCATGACCGTGATGTGTATCTGGTTCTTCCATGCCCCCCTTGAAACCCATGCCAACCCGCAGGTGACCCCACTGCACACCACTGCGCCGTGGTACTTCCTGTGGCTGCAAGGGCTGCTCAAGTTGGGCGATAAAATCTTCTTTGGGCTGGTCATCCCCACGGTGCTGTTGGGCATGTTTTTGGTATGGCCCTATCTCGAAGTGGGCAAGAGCCGTCGTTATGCCCACCGCCGCTTTGGTTTGAGCATGATGTTAACCTTTATCATCATCATGCTGTTCCTGTCCTACATGGGTACTTCCCGTTGGGGTGTGGACTCCGCTGGTGACCAAGAGATGGTGCAGGCGATTGCCCCCATGGAAGGTGTCGGGGTGGTGCGCGCTGTGCCTTATGAAAAGTGGGAAAACGGCACCTACTGCACCGATGATCTGGAGAACGATCATCAACTGCCCTTGATCGAGTGGGGCGCGCCGCAGACGAGTTTGCTGCCCAATACGGCTGAGCCGGTGATGTGCCGCGCCGTGCCCGAAGGCATGATAGGGGTGATGGAGGCCTTCAAACACGAAAAAGAGCGCTGGGGTAAAGACCTGCCCAATGTCGTTGGCATCCTTACCGTCTCTGATGCGCAGACCAACCTCAAACGGATCGACCTAAAAGTGATCTGGAACACTGCGGAAAAGGACGCAGATGGTAAACCTGTCCGCGATGAACAGGGTAACCTTGTGGTGAAGTTGGTTGAGTCCCTTTACAACACCGATGGAAAACAGGAATTGGACGCTCAGGGGCTGCCCATTTCCTTCTCCGTCCCCGCCATTCAAACATCGGGGAAGACCATATTTGTGAGCCGCCTATCTGAATATCAGGGTTTCGGTCACTGATGAATACCCAGAATAAAATCCTGCTTGGGATCGGCTTTTTCGTGGGGATTATGCTGCTGGTTTTGTGGATCGTGATCAACGAACCGGTGCGCATGGAGGTCTTCACGCAGCAGTGGAACGGGCGCTCCGTTGAGCGGGGCGCGGAACTCTACCTCAATAACTGCTCCTCTTGTCATGGACAGGATGCGTTAGGGTTGGCCGGGGTGGCACCGGCCCTCCGGAATCCCTACCTGTTTTTGGAGGAGAATCCGGCACGCATCGCCAAAGCTGGCTTGGATGCGCTGATCAAAGAGAAGGGTGATCTAGAATCAGCCCTTCAGAACTTTGAATCGAACGCTCAGCAGTTGGCTGAAAAACAGAAAGAACTAGAAGCCGCACCCGAAGACAAAAAGGCGGAGATTCAGAAGGAGATCGACTCCCTCAATGCCGCCATCCGACTTTTTGGGGATCGGGCTGAAACCGAAAAGAAGATCAGCGACTTAACCAACCAGATCGCTGAAAAACAGGCTGAACTGGACGGACTCAAGGCGCTTGGTTGGGATGAAACCCGCAAGGTGCGCCTGAAGGAAATGGACTGGAAGGGCACCCTTGATGGTTACCTGCGTTCTACCCTTGTGAGTGGGCGTCCTCTCTCCATCTATTATGGGTGGCCGGGTGCCATGCCTGCATGGGGTGAACAGGCCGGTGGCCCCCTGCGTCAGGATGAGATCGAGAATCTGGTCAAATTCCTGATGGACTACCAAGACCTGTCCCTTAAACTGACCCCCAATGACATCCGTCAGGACTTCAAACTGCCTGCCGAAAAGGGCGCGAGCGCCGAAGCGGATAAGGTGGTGATCGGGGAAAACGCGGACATCATGGCCCTTGATCTGACAGGGGGCAACGCCGAAACCGGCAGTACCCTGTACACCAAGTATGCCTGTGCGGGCTGCCACAGCACCCCCGGCGGCGCGGCCTATTCGTTTGCGCCAACCGCAGGGACTTTCACCCGCGTGGAGAACGTGCGCTTGAAGGACGCTGCGCTTGAAGGCTATACCCCGGCTCAGTATCTGGCCGAGAGCATTCTGTACCCCAATAAGTACATCGTTCCCGGCGGCACTGCGGGGGTGATGCCCCAGTTGTTCGCTACCCAGTTGAGCATCGAAGAACTGCGCGACATCCTCGCCTATATCGAGACCTATAAATAGGGGCTGAAACCCGCCTTTGAATCCCTACGCCCCTGTTGGAGTTTGCCAACAGGGGCGTTTTTTGTGGGTTCTTGATGCCCTACCCCTGAAAGACAGCCCTCACCCTCGACAAGTGTCAATTTGCTATGGGGGATGCCCCCACGTGGTTGCCCAGCACACAGGCACAAACGACCGGACACCCCGTAGGCACACACCCCGGAGCTTCCACCAACAGAGAACAGAATCAACTGTCGCCCCGCCCCTGCCTGACGGTTACCCGCCGCCGGGTGAGTTCGTCGTAGGGGTGTGATATACTTTGTCCTCGCAAGTTTGCCACTTTATTGAGGAACTACCGTGTCCATTGTTGAATGTGTCCCCAATTTCAGTGAGGGACGTCGCCCCGAAGTCATCAAAGCGATCATTCAGGCGATCACCTCCGCCGCACCTATCACCCTGCTCGATCACTCCAGTGACCCCGATCACAACCGCACTGTAGTCACTTTTGTGGGGTCGCCAGATGCCGTTGAAAAAGCGGCTTTTGCGGGAATCGAAACCGCAGCCCGCCTGATCGATCTGAACCAGCACAAAGGTGAACATCCCCGTATCGGCGCAACGGACGTTGTGCCTTTTATCCCTTTACGGGATACAACGATGGAAACCTGTGTTGCCATCGCTAAACGGTTGGGAGCAAAGGTTGCGTCTGACCTCAATATTCCTGTATACCTGTACGAATCGGCGGCCACCCGCCCGGATCGTGAGAATCTTGAGAACATCCGCCGAGGGCAGTTTGAAGGCCTGCGCGAGGCCATCAAAACCGACCCCGAACGGGCCCCCGATTTTGGTCCCCGCGCTTTGGGCAGTGCCGGTGCTACGGTCATCGGGGCACGCCCGCCATTGATCGCCTATAACATCTATCTCAACACCGATAACGTGGAGATTGCCAAACAGATCGCCAAAGCGGTACGCCATTCCAGCGGTGGGCTGCGTTTTGTAAAGGCGTTAGGGCTTCTGGTGGAAGGCAAGGCGCAGGTCTCGATGAACCTGACCTATTACGAAAGGACTCCCATTCATCGGGTGACCGAAATGGTGCGACGCGAAGCAGAGCGCTTTGGGGCCCAGATCACCTATACCGAACTCGTCGGGCTAATCCCCGACGATGCCCTGATCGATGCGGCCCGTTGGTACCTCCAACTGGATGCTTTTGAGAAAAATCAGCTTTTGGATCGGCGTCTGCAATCCGCCGCTGGCCCCTCAAAAATGACCTTGGTGGAACCGCCCATCCCTGATGATGCCACGCGACTAGCGCAGGCAGTATCCGCCGCACCAGCCCCTCAGAGTATGAGCGCTTTCATTGGTGAAGTGGCAGCAGGCACACCCGCGCCCGGTGGCGGATCGGTTTCAGCATTGGCGGGTGCACTCGCAGGGGCGCTGGCGGAGATGGTCGCACGGTTGACCATGGGCAAAAAGAAGTACGAAAGCGCCGAAGTGGAGATGCACCAGATCGCCGCTTCTGCGGCCAATTTACGTTCGGCCCTGCTTGCAGCGGTGGATCGGGATGCGCAGGCCTATGGCGCGGTCATGAACGCCTATAAAATGGATAAAATGCACCCCTCGCGGGAGGCAGCAGTACAAACGGCCCTACGGGGTGCGGCCGAGGTACCCCTCGAAGTGATGCGCCTCTCCCTAGAGGTGATGCGTTTGATCCGAGTTGCTGCGGATCGAGGGAATGCTAATGCGGTCATAGATGCCTCTGTGGGGGCACACATGGCCCATGCGGCCGTTGAAGGGGCCGCCCTCAATGTGCGGGTGAATCTTCATGGGCTTCGTGATCAAACGGCGGTAGAAGCCCTTCGGACCAACATGAGTGCCATTCTCCATGATGCCCGTGCCCTGCTCGCCCAGATTGTGTCCATTGCGGAGACCCGCTCCGGGCTAACATGACCGTTCATCATTCAGGGTTAAACAACGTGAACAAACGATTTATCCTGCCGGCGCTGCTGCTGGTCTTGGGGGCGATTCTGCCCCTGAGTGTACAGGCACAGGAAGGTGGCGTAAATACCGCTACCCCAACACGCTTGGCCACCAATACCCGGCCCGCACCGACCACCCCCACCGCGACCTTTACGCCCAGCGCGACACCGACCGATACGGCGACTCCGACCGACACACCGACGAATACGGCGACAGCGACGGACACGTTCACCCCGACGGCAACATTCACGTATACGCCAACGGAAACCGCCACCGACACGGCGAC
>JACSRJ010000340.1 GCA_014879835.1 Anaerolinea sp. | reverse complement strand
CCTTGACCTCCATAACCCTCTCCCTCCAGGCTTCTTTCCCTCTTTTGATGTGGTGTTGGGTAGCTAGGTTGTCATCAGCAAATGTGACAAATGTCATCACTTTGTTGATCACTACACCGGGATTCCCCGGTCTAAAATGAGAGCGCCAAATTGGTTAATAGATTATTTAAGAGAGATATGAAAAAAGGTGCGCTTGTCGCTGTTAATGCTTCATAGGACGTATGAAGCCGGACAGCCATCCGTGAGGATGACTGCCCGGCTTTTGCATTTACTGATTGAGGTAGATCGAGACCGTCTTGCGGTCGCAGCCTATCTTCTGGGCGATTTGTTTCAGGGTCAGTCCTTGCTCTCTGAGCTGCTGCATCCTCTTTACCTTGGCGGGTGTGAGGGTGCGCGTGGGGCGTGTGGTGCCGAGGATTCGGGAGACGCTGTCGTGGGTGCAGCCTACCCTCCTTGCGATTTCGGCGCAGTTGGTCAGCCCGTTCCGATACAGGTCGTGTATCGCCTGGTAGGTTTCTGCAGAGAGCTTGCGCAATGGGGTCAAGAGGTGGGCAGGCAGGTAGCGACGGATCGTCGTCTCGCTGCGTCCCAGTGCCTGAGCAATCTTGGGCATACTCATGCCCGTTGTTCGCAGGCGCTGGATCTCGGCGATTTCTTCAGGCGTGATGTGACTCCGGGCATCCGGGTTGGGAGTCCTATTCCCGTGGAGGTAGGCTCGGATGGTGGTGAGGTTGTAGCCTGTTTGCGCGCCTATCTGTTTGAACGTCCAGCCCAGGTCACGCAGCCGTCGGAACTCCGCGACCTTCTCGAAGGTGATGATGAGTTCCGGAGGACGGTTGCAGCGATTCTCCAGGGGTCTGTAGTTGTTCACGGCGCGTGGGCTTATCTCCAGTATCCTGGCAATCTCATGCCCAGATGCACCGGCTTTGAGGTAAGCCTGGATCGCCTCCACCTTATCTTCAGGCAGCCGCTGCTTATGGCGGACAGGAGCGTCAGGGTTGCACGGCGGTACGCCCGTGTAGGCACATGCCATATCACGCAGCCGGCTCCAATCGTCGCAGAGGTCCTTGAAGTTGAGCGTCAGGTTCCGGGCGATTTCCTGGAGGGTGTACCCCTCCGCGATCAAGGGGATGACCGGTTTCAGTCTATCACTTTGCTGTGGGGGCATACTCTGGAGAATTTCCCTGAGCAGCGCAATCAGGTCGATCCGCCTATCCGCCTGCTCCGCCTCGGCGCGGTAGAGATGAGGTGCCTTGCGGGCGTGGCGTCGCTCCGCCATTTCCAGTGGAGGTTCTTCGCTGTTGCTGATGAATGCCGCTTCGGTGACTTCACGCACCTTCTTGCCGCGGGGCGTGCCTCTTTGGGTGAGCATCCGGGAGAGTTGGTTGTAGGCAGCACGTTTAGCGATCTTGAACCAGGCGCGGTCGTCCAAGTCCATGAGGGAGGGATCGTGCTGGTACTCTTGCCAGAGGGTGATCATGCCAACCTGCGTGGCATCTTCCAGATCATCTGGACAGTCCGTTCGCTCCCACAGGGCAGCCCGGCAGTAGCGCTCAAGCCTCCTGCCGAAGATGTTGAGGCGTGCCTCGAACTTCTCGCGGTCAACAGTGGTGGTCGGGTTGAAGACGGACTCGGTGTGGGTGTATACTGTAGTCAAGGTTATCCAGCTCCTAGATTTGTGATGACCTAGAGCCGCCCCGATTTAACGGATCGAGGCGGTTCGCTTTTTGGGTGAAAGTGAGTTGAGGTAAGGTGGGATTAGTGCACCAGCGCCAATTGCTGAGGCACCCGGCGCGGCTGCGACTTGGAGTAGGCGATCAGGTGCGCAGGCTTGTTCTGCTTCCGAGCGTACTGAGCAGCCTTGGCGGTTCCCTGTGAGCGTCCGTTCCACAGCCCGATCCAGCGGTCGGCGAGGTCGATCATGATCTGGTCGCGATAGTTGAAGTTCCCCCGTTTGACCTGCACGTAGGCATTGCCGTGGGTATCCATGCGGGGCATGGCGGTGATCCCAAAGATGACGATCGGGATGTTCAGGCGCTTGGACGCATTGATGATTTCGGTGTCCACCCCTGGGGCATCCCCGACCACAACCGTATATCCGTCCTGGTGGGCGCGCCACAACACACGCGAGGGTGCATAACGCATTTCGGGGGTCATGTCGCGGCTGCCAGAGATGCACATGATCTTCTTGCCCGCGAGGAGCTGCTTCGCCTTTTCGGGCAGTCCCTGGCGCAGGCGTTCCTGCCAGGTGAGTGGGGGCTGCTCGGTCGGTTCGGGAGCTGCCGTCGTCTCAAGTGCGGGCGCTGCGGGTGCAGTCGGGGGAGTGTCGTTCTTCTTGCGGCGCTCCAGGTCGCGCTCTTCCATGATGGCGGTATAGAGCAGCTCACGCACCTTCGCCTGCTTGGTGCCAGCGGGCAAGGCGTTGAGGTAGTCGATCAGCTGAGCGTCCTTGGTCGAATTGAGCTTGACGGAGAGATTGTAAGTAGACATGGTGAAACTCCTTGAAGGGATGCAGACTGATTAGGGTGAAGTGAAGCGGATGTTGCAGGTCACTGTTGGGTGCAGCTGCCTGCCCGGTGGGGTTCAGCCTCCAGCTCCGCCGTCGGCAGCAGGTTCCTCGCCTGCCGCTTGTGGGCGTGCCTCTGCCAAAGGGTCGGTGCGCTCGCTTGGCATCCCGCCTCGCGTCGCCAGCACTCAGGAGGAAGCATGCCTTTTTGTCTTCGGCATTTGGGTCTTCCTCCCCTTTGCAGGGTTGTAGCTACCCGCAGGGACTGGGTGTCCCCCGGGCAGTGGAGTGTATGACGCCCTGCGCTTGCCGCCCTCGTGGTAGCAAAGCCTTTTTCACCCGGTAGCCCAGGGCATCTTGGGGAGGCTCCATACGGTAGACGTATGCTCTTGAGAGTAGTCAGCCTCCCCGCCCCGGTTGCCCGCGCAAGGCGTGTTTGTGCCGTAGTTGGTGTACCTACGGGACGTGCTGCGGCATGGTGCATCGCCGATGGGGCTCACCGCTTCGCAGCGCGGCAACCGGGCTCCAACACTCGGCAATGGCTTGTCAAGTGACCCGAAGGGCTTCAGCTTTTTTGGGCGTGAAGCGTGCGAGGTGCACGGTACTCCGTGCTGCCGAGCCGCTGGCACCAGCCTTCGCCCAAAAAGTCGCTTGACAAGTCATAGGGGTACGCCCCGGTGCCGCAGTGTTATGATAGAGAGACCGCGCGCGCGGAGCCACCCCCCAGGCGTACTCGCCGGGGAGGGGGGTGGCGTAGCCCCAGGTTCGGTTCAGCGAGGGGGGTTCTTGAAAAAAGATGGAAAACACTGGCGGCGTACTCGCCGCTCGACAAGAATTTTTGACTGCTATTTGCGCTGAGGATTGTCACCCAGGTAACGCTGAGTCGTCCCCGCACTTTCATGTCCCAGGGATTGACGGAGCTGCTCGTAGTCCATTCCCGCTTCATAAGCGAGTCGGGCGTAACTTCGCCTCAAGTCATGAGGACTGAGGGGCACATCCAACCCCGCCCGCACTCCAGCTTCTTTGATAATCATCAGGATGGTGTGCCCGGTCAGGCGGTCTGGCAGAGGCGTCCCATCTGACTTGAATGCCACAAAGATGTAGTTCTCCCCGTGAGGCATGGGGTGATACTGCTTCCACCCTTCCAGGGTCTGGACTGCCATCGATGGCAGCTCGATGACCCTATCCTTATTTGCTTTTCCATGCACCTGCATAAAAGATTTACCTTCTTCCTGGCGAATGTCCTTCCAGCGGGCAGCGGCGAGTTCTTCGCGCCTCAGCCCACAGGTGACCATGAGCACCACCATCGCCAGGTTCCGTGCGCGCAGCGCTGGCTTGCCTTCGATTTCAGTAAGCACTTCAAGGAGTTGTTCGATTTGCGATGGGCTTAGCCAGGTCTTGTGTCTTTCCCCGCCTCCATACCATTCTGGAGTGTGGACTCTGGAGAGGATAGCGGGCACGTTGTAAGAAGCCTGTTCTGTTTCCGCCAGATGCTGGGCAAACCAGATCACCGCGCTGCGTGCCTGAGCAATGCTCGACTTGCTCTTGTTCTGTTGTTTCAACGCCTCTAACCACGCCTTGAGGTGTTTGGGTTGAAACGCAGCCAGCAAGATATCTACCCGGATCGATTTCAGATCGAACCGTTCCCCTGGTATCTGATAAGTCTCGGCAAGGAACTTGCGGAACCATCGACTGTAGTTGATTTGAGTCCTGAGGGCAAGGTGTTTCATACCTTCCTCTAGATTTAGGTGCTGCGTGTGCAAAGTCAGAAGACTCATCTCACCCTCTCTATAACACTGTGTCGTATCTCGAAACCTTTATCCTGATGGATAAAGGAGGGGGATTGTTAAGGGGGAGGCTCATCATTTGCGTTGTAGCCCAGCTAGAATCGGCTGTTTAGGTTCGTCCTCTCGAACTTCGTAGACGATTCGCCCCTCTCGTACAATGACCTGTCCATCGGCATCCACTCGTGGACGAATCCACACCTTTGTTCCTTGATGTAGATGTTCACGCCAGGGGCGTTCCCTTGTTCGTTGAGGAGTTGGTGTGGTTTGTTGTGCAGGGGGAGTGCCCGTCGTTTCCGAACGTGAGGCAGATGCGGCAACTGTAGGATGGACATTCACTCTCGCAGATGCCTGTGCCAGGAGTAAAGCACGTCTGCCTGCATCCAGCCCATAGTCGCGTCGTAGATCTCGCACTGCCTGGTTTACAGCACTCGGCAAACTATGCAGCAGAAGCAGTTCTTGCCCTGAGAAGCCTTCAATACCGCTGAGACGATCTGGATCGTTAGCGCGTGCATAGGCAACCCGACACGCATCCGTATGGAATTTGGCATCCCGACGAGAGGCGGAGAAAGACTCCCCACAGTAGAGGCACTGAAGTTGATATCTTCGGACTCGTGTAACCATTTCTCGATCCCGAAAAAACGGACGTTCTACATCTCAGTATACACCCGTCTATCCCGAACGGACTCCGTAGAATGCACGTGATCCGAGAGCCAAATGTCACATTCTGCCCTTTACACCTTAATCAGATTCCGTAGCGGCAACCCGGTCAGTTGTTTCTGCATATCTCTCAAAATCAGTGTGATATGGTAGGGATCCAAAGGCAAGGTCTATTTTTTCGGGATTTTGACACCTGAATCATCTATGTAGAGTCTTATAGATGGGGAGTAAAATCCGGGGAAATTACAGCCCTATCGTCTGGAGCAAATTCCTTTTAATCCGTTGGTTGAGGGTTCAAGTCCCTCCGGAGTCATCACCCTGTGCCCCTGCACGGGGTTTT